>JBFMCS010000061.1 GCA_040754315.1 Bacillota bacterium | reverse complement strand
ACCCAGGCTCCGTGTCGTTCCAATCGGCGAAGGTCTTGGCGGGGATGTCGTTTTTCAGGAGGGAGCCGGGTTTAGTACCGGTCCGCCCCCTTAACTCAAGTCTTGTTCTTTCGGGCCTCAGTAGCCGCACGACCGTGGCCGAGCTGATACCAAAAATCTTGGCCCGGGTCTCTTCCCTAAGGGTCAACTCACCAAAACTCTCAAGTACTGGAACAACCTCCGGTATAAAGGGGACAAGCCGTTTGCCGGAAGGGAAGTCTAAGATGGCCCAGCTCTTTTTGAGAGCCCTCTTTACATCTTCGGAATAGGTTTTCCTCCCGCAGTTACGCCTCCTTCCCTGAGGCCTTTCTTTGTAGCCGCATCTTAGAACCCTGGCAGCATAGGAGCGATTATAACCTACCAGTTCCATAAGATCATCTAAGAGACGCCACTTGGCCTTCTTCGAAGCCCTTCGATACTTCACGGCCAACTCCCTCACCACAGCCCTCTTCTAGGCCAAAGTGAGCGCCACGGTTTCTTCTCCTCTCATGTTATGGTCATCTAGAGTTCGAACCATCCATGGCACCTCCCTTCTTCGAGTACTTTTTTGTCTTGATGCAATGACCTCATTTCGAGTACCTTTTGGTTGATGCAAGTCGGTATATTGACGCCAGGCACTCTCAGGTGGTACGATGCATTGTGTAAAGCCGACTTTGGAGGTCAGGATTATCATGATGTTGTCTACCAAGGGACGATATGGCGTCAAGGCGATGTACGAGCTGGCCGTCTCTGAGGCTGAGGCCCCCCTGCCGCTGAAGGATATTGCCAGGCGCCAGGGGCTCAGCCCCGACTACCTGGAACAACTCATGGTCTTCTTGCGCCGGGCGGGGCTTGTGAAGAGCGCTCGCGGGGCTAGGGGAGGCTATTCCCTGAACATGCCTGCCTCTGGCATCACCGTGGGCAAGATAGTCAGGGTGATGGAGGGCACCATCGCCCCCACAGAGTGCGTGGGAGATGGCGCCGTCGAGCATTGTGGTTGTGCTGAGGGCTGTGTCGCCCGGGGCGTCTGGGAGCGAGTGGCGAAGTCCGTGGCCGAGGTCCTGGACTCCATATCCCTGGCGGACCTGGTGGAGGCCCACAGGAAGGATGCGCGTCCAGAGGATCAGTGAGAAGGGGGATCTCCAGATGCGAAGGGTATACCTGGATCATGCAGCCACCACCCCGGTGCGCAAGGAAGTGGTGGATGTCATGACCCGCTATATGCTGGATGTGTTCGGGAACCCCTCCAGCATTCACCAGTTCGGCAGGGAGGCCCGCAAGGGCATGGAGGAAGCGAGGGAGCATGTGGCCAGCCTGGTGGGGGCGCAGCCAGAAGAGATAGTGTTTACCAGCGGGGGCACGGAATCGGACAACATGGCAGTGAGGGGTGTCGCTGAGGCCCTGGAGAAGAAGGGTAATCATATCATCACCTCCGCCATTGAGCACCACGCAATACTGCACACCTGTGAGTACCTGGAGAAGCACCGTGGTTACGAGGTAACCTACCTGCCCGTGGACTACTTCGGCATGGTCTCCCCCGATGACGTGCGGGCGGCCATCAGGCCCAGCACCGTCCTGGTTACAGTCATGATGGCCAACAATGAGGTAGGCACGATCCAGCGCTTGGCCGAGATCGGCCTTGTGTGCCGGGAGGCCGAGGTTACCTTTCACTCCGACGCTGTGCAGGCCGCCGGGGCCATTCCCGTGGACGTTGAGGACCTAGCCGTGGATCTCATGAGCCTGTCCGGGCACAAGATGTACGGGCCAAAGGGGGTGGGCGCCCTCTACATCCGGAAGGGCACCAAGATCCGCCCCATCGCCTATGGCGGGGCCCACGAGAAACAGCGAAGGCCAGGTACCGAAGGTGTTCCGGGCATAGTTGGGCTAGGAGAGGCCGCCCGGCTGGCCCGGGCGGAGATGGATTCCCGGGTATCCCACGTGAGATACCTCAGGGACCGGCTTATCAGCGGGCTTCTCGAGGTGGAGGAGACGCGCCTGAACGGGCACCCTTCCCACCGGCTGCCTAACAACAGCAATGTGAGCGTCGCCTATGTTGAGGGAGAGTCCATGCTCCTCAACCTGGATATGGCAGGCATTGGGTGTTCCAGCGGCTCAGCGTGCACCTCGGGGTCCCTGGAGCCCTCCCATGTGCTCTTGGCCATGGGCCTGGATCACGAAGAGGCCCACGGATCCCTGCGGATGACCCTGGGCTACGAGAACACTGTGGAGGACGTGGACTACGTTATCGGGGTATTCCCCGGGATAGTGAAGAGACTGAGGGAAATGTCACCACTGGCGAGGAAGGGAGAGCCGCGGTAATGTACAACGAGAAGGTCATGGACCACTTCTGTAACCCCAGAAACGTCGGTGAGATGGAAGACGCCGACGGGGTGGGCCAGGTTGGAAACCCCGTGTGTGGTGATGTGCTCCGGCTGGCCATCAAGGTCAAGGATGGGCGGATAGAGGAGGCACGCTTCATGACCTTCGGGTGTGGTGCGGCTATCGCCACGTCTAGCGTGCTCACGGAAATGGTCAAGGGGATGTCGCTGGAGGAGGCCATGGAGGTCACCAACAGGATGGTGGCGGGTGCCCTGGGGGGCCTCCCTCCTGTGAAGATGCACTGCTCGAACCTGGCGGCAGACGCCTTGCAGAAGGCCATCGAAGACTACAAGGGGAGACTGCTCCGGCAGGAAGCGGTCTAGGGGTGGTGACGTGACCGGGCGGCTCAAGGTAGTCGTTGCCATGAGCGGCGGGGTGGACAGTTCCGTCGCGGCAGCGCTCCTGAAGGAACAGGGACATGATGTAGTGGGAATCACCATGAGGGTCTGGCCCTCGGCAAAAACGGGCGGCATCAGGGACGCGGGCCGCGTTGCTGCCTTCCTGGGGATCCCCCATCACGTGCTGGACCTCCAAGGCCAGTTCGAGGAGGTGGTGGACTACTTCTGCCAGGAGTACCTAAAGGGCTGTACCCCCAACCCGTGTGTCTACTGCAACCGCACCATCAAGTTCGGGGCCCTCTGGGCCAGGGCTCGAGCACTGGGGGCCAGCCGCCTGGCCACAGGCCACTACGCCAGGAGTGAAAGGGATTTGGCCAGCGGTCGGTACATCCTAAGGAGGGGTTTAGACCGCTCTAAGGACCAGAGCTACGTCCTTTGGGGTCTTGGCCAGGACCAGCTTGGGATAGCCCTCTTCCCCCTAGGGGGCCTCAGGAAGGTTGAGACCCGTGGCATCGCCCGGAAGGTGGGATTACCCGTGGCCGAAAAGGGAGAAAGCCAGGAGATCTGCTTCATACAGGGCGACTACGGGGCCTTCATCAAGGACAGGTCACCCCACGGCCTCCGGCCAGGGCCCATCATGGATCAGGAGGGCAACGTTCTCGGGACCCACAAGGGCATTCACCTCTATACTATAGGGCAGCGGCGGGGCCTGGGGGTGTCACTGGGAAAGCCCCTTTACGTGGTGGAGATCGACCTGGCCAGGAATGCCGTTGTGTTGGGCCCCGCTGGGGCCCTCGAGGCACGAGGGCTCGTGGCCCGGCCGGTGAACTTCGTGTCCATAGCTGGGCTGGCCGGGCCCACGGTTGCCACCGTGCAGGTGCGCTACCGCGCTGCCGCAGTGGAGGCAACCCTTTACCCTGAAGGGGAGGGTGTGAGGGTGCTCTTCAGCCAGCCGGAAAGGGCGGTGACTCCTGGGCAGTCCGCCGTATTCTACCAGGGAGATCTGGTCTTGGGGGGCGGTGTGATCCACGGGGCTGTCAAGTAGGGGGCCCCTGCCGGGGCCCCCTGGGAAGCCTAGCTGGGGAATGGCGCTGGGCCCTGCAGGAACTGGTGGGCGACGGTCCCCGCCAGGTGCGGCGGTGGTTCGGGTACCCGGTACCAGCCCCGGGCCTGGGCCAGCCTGAAGGCATCGTCGGCCATGCTGAGGTGAGCCTCAGCCATCTGGATGAAGCTCCTCTTGAGTTCGGATGTGGCACACTCCGTGGCCCCCATGGTATCCCACACGGCCTTGAGTTTCTCCGTGTTGAGGTGCTCCAAGAGAAGCGCCCTGTCGGATAATCTTCCAGCTCCTTGATGATACATGGACACATCCTCCTTTCTCCGGGCCTACCTGCCCATTCCTCCCCGAAGGAAGTTCATGAGCACCTGCCCGTGCTGGTTGTAGATGTTCCGGTGATGCTCCATCATGTGCCGGATGTCAGGGTCCTGGGTCTGCTCGATGCAGGCACTGATCTTCTCGATCCCCACCTGGTTTGCCACTATGCGCTCGTTGATCTCCAGTATTTCCCTCTGGCTCAGGTGCACTCTCTCACCCCTCCTTGTCCTCGAGACTCTGAGCTATTCTTCCCTGGCTTTACCCTGCGCTTACCTTCCATATTGTCCCTGGGGCAAGGGGTTTCCGGGGGCGGGACATCATTTGGCCCAGGTCCGGGAATAATATGGGGGACGGGTCCAGGGGGAGGGCGAGATGGATGTCCGAGGACTCATGCCCCATGTGTCGAGGCCGCGCCGTCGGCCGCATTGGTACGAACCTCTTCTACTGCCGGGACTGCTTCGTGGAGATCAACCACACGCGGGTGGGCTGGAAGGCCTATCGCATTGACGAAGAGGGCTTGAGGGTGCCGGTGAACGAGGCGATGGCGTGGGGTGAGAGAAAACGCAATTTGGGGTGATGACATGAAGCGGGGCTTTTTCGATGGTCTCCTGGCTGGGGCTCTCCTGGGGGTGATACTGGGGGCTCGCTACATCCCTGGAACTCAGGGAAAACCGCGAAGGCCGCTCATGAAGAAGGGCAGGATCATTGGGATGAAGGCTGGCCGGATCCTATCCGAGACCCGGGACGCCATAGGCGAGGTCAAGGCTATGCTCCAGAGGCGGCTGCGTCACTGACGGTACCATGAACAGGCAGGCGGTGGTCAGGGCGGTGCTGGGGATAGCCGCGGGCACTGGGGCCGCGGCTATCCTGTTCCGGTTAAGGGGTGTCCTGCCCCCGTTCATCCTGGCCATAGCCATGGTCTACATCCTCTCGCCGGCTGTGGACCTCCTTGAGCGGAAGGGCTTCAGGCGGACCGGCGCCATCCTCGGCATCTACGCGGTAATCGCGGTCATCCTGGCCCTGGTCTTTGCCCGTCTCCTCCCCGCGCTCCTGGGGGAGCTCACCGGGCTTGGGGAGGCCGTGCCTGGCCTTGCCCGGGATCTCACTGGCTTCCTGGAGAGGGTCGAGCGGGGTTACGCCCGTACGGAGCTGCCTGAGGCCCTCAGGCAGGCCGTTGACGACACCGTGTCGGCCCTGGAGGCCCAGGTGCAGAGGCTTACCAGGAGCGCCGTGGACTCCCTCTTGGGCTTGTTCTCGGGTCTCCTCCTGGCCGTCATTGCCCCTGTGGTCGCCTTCTACCTACTCAGGGACCTGGAGCACATAAAGAGCGCCGTCAATCGCGCGCTTCCCCGGGAGTCCAAGGGGCAGTGGTGGGCCTTCCTGGATGAGCTGGACGCTGTGCTCGGCGGCTTCATCAGGGGGCAGGTAACCATAGCGGTGATCGTTGGGGCGCTGAGCACCCTTGCCCTGGTGCTCCTAGGGGTGAGATTCGCCGTGATACTGGGGTTGACCGCCGGCGTCTTCGAACTTGTGCCCTACTTCGGCCCGGTCCTGGGCGCCATGCCCGCTGTGGCCCTGGCGCTCCTGGAATCCCCGGTGCTGGCCCTCAAGGTGATCCTGGCCTTTGTCCTCATCCAGCAGGTGGAGAGCGTGGTGCTGGCCCCTAAGATCATGGGAGACAGGGTGGGGTTGCACCCCCTGGCGGTCATCGTGGCGGTCCTGGCTGGAGGGCAGTTGTTTGGCTTCCTCGGGATCATACTGGCGGTCCCGGGCGCCGCCACCGTCAAGGTGGTGGCCAGGAGCCTGTGGAGGCTGGCTGCCCGGGCAAAACAGGGGGGGAGCCAGGGGGGGGTCTAGAGGCCTGGGCCAGCTGCCTGGGCTACCAGGGCCTCTACCTCCTCGCGGGATGGGAGGCTAGGGACGGCGCCTCGCCGGGACACCGCCAGGGCTCCCGCGGCGTTGCAGAAGGAAAGAATGTCCTCGATCTGCGAAGGCATAAGTTCCCTGGGGTGAACCTGGGCCTCCAGGAGACGTGCTATGAGAGCTCCCATGAAGGCATCACCGGCGCCGGTGGTGTCCACGGGGTTGGTGGGGTATGGCATTATCCACCCTGACGCATCCTGCCGGGCATAATAGCAGCCCTGTTCCCCCAGGGTCACTACCACCAGTCCCGGCCCCTGGTGGATGAGCCAGGCTGCCGCGTCCTCCACTGAGTGCTCCCCGCTGAGGAACATGGCCTCGTCTGTGGCCAGCTTGAGTACCTCTACACCGGCAACGGCCCTCATGGTCCACCTGCGGGCCTCAGCCTCCGCCACCCAGAGGTCATGCCTGAGGTTGGGGTCGAAGGTGACGGTGAGCCCCAGCGCCTGAGCGTCCCGGAGGCAGCGCAGGGTAGCGGTGCGGCTAGGGTTCGATGCAAGGGACACTGAGCCCAGGTGGAGGATCCGGGCACCCTCCAGGCAGGCCTGGCCCACCTCGATTTCGTCCAGGAGGAGGTCAGCGCCGGGGTTACGGTAAAAGAGGAAGTCTCTCTCCCCGGAATTGGACAGGGACACGAAGGCCAGCGTGGTCCTGGCGTCCTCGGTTTTGATGAGGTGAGATGTGTCCACACCCTCCATTTCCAGGGCATCCTGGAGGAACTGGCCGAAGGGGTCCCGGCCGACCTTCCCCACGAACCTGGCGCCATGACCGAGGCGGGATAACATCACGGCCACGTTGGCAGGGGCCCCCCCGGGGGCCTTGAGGAACCCAGGGCTGTCCTTGATGGTGGCCCCGGCTCGGAGGGACACCATGTCTACGACGGCCTCTCCAAGGCATACGACCTCCACGTGATGCGGCATTCGCGTACCCCTTTCTCCGGGGGCTTGGTGTCTGGGTTTACCCTCCAGTATTTTGCCTTCGTGCCGTTCACTCCTGCCTCGGAGGAGGAAAAGGGTCCAGTGCCTCGAAGCGTTCGTTGTGGAGGTGGGGCATGAATGAGCAGCAGGCAAGGAAGCATGTTCTTTACTGACCCGGCCAGGGCTCACCCGCTCATCCAGCGGGGGGACGGGGTCTACCTTTATGACGTTGCAGGGAAGCGCTACATTGATGGTACCGCAGGGATAGCCGTGGTCAACGTGGGCCATGGCCGGGCGGAGGTGGCTCAGGCCATGAAGGAACAGGCCGAGAGCGTGGCCTACGCGGCTCCCAACATATTCTCCAACATCCCCGCCGAGGGTCTCGCATCCAGGCTGGGCCAGCTGACGCCGGGGGACCTTAAGTACTTCCACTTCGTCTCAGGGGGATCCGAGGCGGTGGAGGTAGCCATGAAACTGGCCCGGCAGTACTTCTATGACCAGGGGTACCTGGACCGCCACGTGGTGCTCTCCCGGAAGATCAGTTACCACGGGGCAACCATGGGGGCGCTCTCCATCTCGGGTTATGAGGGGAGGACCCGCAAGTTCAAGCCGATGCTCCTGGAGTACCCCAAGGTTGAGCCCTGCTACTGCTACCGGTGTCCCTTCGGCCTGGAATACCCTGGCTGCGGGGTGAAGTGTGCCCATGACCTGGACACCGTCATCAGGGAGGTTGGGCCTGGCAGGGTGTCGGCCTTCATAGCCGAGCCTGTGGTGGGTGCCGCGGGGGGGGCCCTGGTACCGCCTCCTGAGTACTTCCCCTTGATCCGTGAGATATGCAACAGGTGGGGCATTCTTTTCATCGCCGACGAGGTCATGACAGGCTTCGGCAGGACCGGGAAGTACTTCGCGGTAGAGCACTGGGATGCTGTGCCTGACATGATGACCGTGGCCAAGGGGCTGAGCTCCGGCTACTCCCCCATGGGGGCGGTGATGATGGGGCAGAAGCTGGCCTCCGCTTTCCAGGAGAACCCCTTCGAGCACGTCCTCACCTTCGGCGCACACCCGGTGGGAGCAGCGGCCGCCAGCGCCGTGCTGGGCATCATGGAGAGGGAGAACCTGGCGTCCAGGGCAGCCAGCGTGGGGGGGCACCTGCTGGCCGAGCTGGAGAGGCTGCTGGAAAACCCCATGGTGGGAGATGTGAGAGGCCTGGGACTCATGGCCGGGATAGAACTGGTCCAGGACAAAGCCAGGAGGACCCCCTTCCCGAAGGACCTGAAGGTGTCCCAGCGACTCTCCAGGGCTTGCCTGGACCGGGGACTCACCATCTATCCCGGCAGCGGCACCGCCGGTGGCGCTGGGGATCACTTCATCCTCTGCCCGCCCTTGATCATGAAGGAGTCCGAGGCCTCTGATGTGGTGGACATACTTGAGGATGCCACCTTGAACGTGTACCAGGAGGTGTCTAGCCTTCTATAGTTTCCGGGCGAGGACGGCGTAGTGTTCCTCCTCATCCCAAAAGAGGAGGGTTTCGAAGCCTTCAGACCTGGCGAGGTTGCCAAAGTCCTCCGCTGGCGCTAGGTGGTGGAGATCCACCGGCTGGCCCGCGTCGCTTTGGATGCTGTCCATCTGCCTCCGCCCCATGTCGTAGGCGATTAGGAGCATCCCATGGGGGGTCAGGACTCGCCTGGCCTCACGCAGGGCCATGGCCTTGCTGGAAAGGTGAGCGAAGCAGAAGAAGAGGATGACGTGGTCAAATCTGGCACCCTCCAGGTGAAGCCGCTTGGCTGGGGCCTTAACGAAGGAGAGGTTTGGCCGGTGGTGTTTCCTCCTGGCCTCAGCCAGCGCCTTCCCGGACACGCCCGCGGTTGTGACGGAGCGAGCTAGCCCCACATTGGCTAGGAGCAGGGGAGAAGCACTCCTCGGCCCATCCCCACATCCAGCACTGGCTGCCCGGAGATCCAGGAGGGGCATGAGGCTCTCCACCCTCTGGGGAGGGTGGAGAGCCTCATGTTGTCCGACCCGCGGGCCAGCTCATGGAAGTACTCCTCAATACGGTGTGGCGTCCACATCCATGCCCTTATGCCCTCCCACGTGCACCCTGGAAGACGCCAGTACGTTCAGCAGCGTAGACCACTGAGGGTACCACAACCAGCTGCAGGAGAACACCCGGGAGGCTCGTGGTCAGGCCCACTGTAAGCGGGTAGAGAAGGGGTATCCCAGGGAGGCCCAGGAGAGGGAGCACCAGCCACCCCAGGACGCCGTAGATGAGCCTGCCCCCTAGTATAGCCAGGATCAAGGAGGGGAGTATGCCTAGGTGGAGTCGATGGTGGAGCAGTCCAGCAGCCAAGCCGTAAACGCCAAGCTCAAAGAGCATTACCTGCGCTGTGGGCGGCATGAGTGGTGGCATACCCGTGAGGATGGCACTGAGTATGGGTGAGGTTATCCCCACCGTGAGACCCACGGAGGGCCCCGCCAGGAGCCCCGCCATGAGCACGGGGATGTGCATGGGCAGGAATATGCGGCCAAGCCCCACCGCATGGAAGGCCATGGGCAAAAAGAGGGCCAGGGCAACAAACAGCGCGCCCCAGATTAATTGCCGGATCCTCACAGGCATCAACTCCCTCAGGGTTTCTCAGGTTCCATGATAACACGAATCCGAAAAGAGCACGACCCGGTGGCGCATTCTTCCGTGATAAGTTACGGACCTCCCTCAGGCGGAAGCCACGGCATAACAGGACTTGGCGCGGAAAGGGGTCCATCCGGTGGGTCTAGAACAAGGCTCTTGCGAATTGGGGAGCAACTCTACCAGGAGACCTAGAAGGGTTCTTCTGAACAAGATTTTGACAACCTGGTCTGTCTTTGTACGCTCACCGCATGTAAAGAGCATAACCCTCATACATAGTCCCCCGCCAGGCTCCGTCCGTTGACGCTGGCGGGCTCCTGGGTTTAACCTGACTTTTGCAGCAACCGGAGCAATAGATGCCGCCGGGGCCCTGTGTAGTAAGCACTCGGCGGCATTTTTATGCTACATAAAGTGGTTGCGTATTCAGGTTTTCTTCGTGGCCCCCCAGGATTTTTTTAATGTCCCCTAGTCTAAGATACTTGCGGCTGAGATCTACGCCGAATTTTTCGGTGATTGCTTTTGTGATCTCATCGGCGTGGTCGAAGACATACCAGTTTTCTTCGAGATGGCTTCCTGATGATTTGTTCAGGCTTTCCACGATCCTTGGGATGGAATATTTGTTTCCGAGG
>JBFMCS010000060.1 GCA_040754315.1 Bacillota bacterium | reverse complement strand
ACTTGGGACATTGCGGATGAATTGGGTCTCTTGTTTAGGGCATGACGGAATTTCGGGCAGTCCCACTTTGATATCCGCCTTGCCAAGGTGGAACGACTGATCTGGGTAAGTTGCTGGCAAACACTTGTTGTGAGGTGGGTCTCACCATGAGAGGCCAGTATCTGAGCGGTTTTTGCCAAAACCGGATGAGGTCTTTCGGCACATGGATAGTCCAAAGCTTCCCAGACTAACTGGATGGCAGGGAGAGACTCAAGATACTTGACCTGTCTTCGATGGCAGTCTTGGCTGATTGACTCTCGGTCTTGCAGTACCGTTCATGCATCTTCTCCAAGTACTCTTTACGGCTTCTCACTGACATCCTCACTAAGACCCCCCGTCGCGGTAACATTCTGTCGCGAGTGAGCCACTCCTCTTTGGCTAGCATTATAGGTGAGTGATTGCGCCCTCTTGAAAGCGTCAGGAATTCCTGGTACACTGTGTGTGCCGGTAGACATAACAAGACAGGATAACCCGCTTGGGCCCGTGCGGCCCTTAGCTCTGGCCAGGGCGCCCCACCTCGCCCTGAATGCGACCGGCGGGACCTGGCTTTTTGGCCCGCCCCTTACGGTAAGGCCAGCGGCTGCCCCGGGGAGCGTTCCCCGGGGCTTTCTTTCCTTGGGAACCATTCATGGGGGGAGTGCGTCAACTAGTATTAGGGAAGTCATGACTGATTGAGAGCACTGGAATGAGACCCAAAGCCGCTTTGTTCATCGTGCTGGTCACATGCATGGCCATGGCGGGGTGCGGCCCCCAGACCTCACCCTGGTTTGAAGTTGCCCACCTTGGGTCCGTGGACAGCATGGAGATCTCTCACCTTGCCCTTGACGGTGATACACTGCTGGTACCCAAGGTCATTACCATGTCAGTCCTGGTGAACGGGAGGCCCGAAGGGGTGGAGTTCCGGGGCCGCCACAGGTCTGAGGGCGAGGTGATCCTGGCTGGCGCGGCACCCGAATCCCCGGTTGACGACGTGGGCCACTGGAGCGCTACCGCTGACCTGGGGAACGCCGGAGACATCGTGGAGATATGGGCCGAGGCCCATTTCTCCACAGGTACCCAGGAAAGCGCTGTTGCCAGGGTATCGGTGGTCTCCCCAGCCACCGAGGATGCCGTGATACACATGGCCGCCGCCCATGGCGTACCCCTCTTCCCTTCCTTCCCCTGGCACTACCAGATATCTCCCGATCTCGATAAGGAGCTCGTGACCTGGCTTGGCGAGAGATACAGGGATACCTTGGCGTTCTTCGTGTCTGACCCTGTCCCGGAGGTTAACGCTCACCAGGTCCGGGCCTGGTACACCAGCCACCTGGTGAAGAATGGGTGGTGGGACCCGGCGATGGCAGGGGGCAGGTCTCACTGGGGCATGTATGCCTCAGGGGAGGGCCAGGAGGTCATCGTTCACTTCTCCAAGGACTTTACCCCCCAGGACGAAGGTGGTGAAAGGCTCTGCCGCATGGCCATAAGTGTAGTGGAAGGGAGTGCCCTGGAGGACCCAGGCCTCCAGAAGGCCGCGGAGGCCCTGGCAGCAGGATTTGTGGAGGCGCGACTGGGCCGGGAGCCCCAGAAGGCCCGGGACTACCTTGACAGCGGCCTCCTGGGCATGCCCATGGCCATGCCCGGCAGTGGGCTTTACCTGGCTGGCTATGTGGTGAGAACCATGGAGGCGAGGGCAGGGATCGCAGAGGTCCTGGTATCCCTGAGCTACTGCGAACCCTCGCAACCGGTGTACCTAGGTGTTATAGAGCGGCTTCGAATTGAACGCTCTCCCTCGGGCCTCGTCATAACCCAGTGGGATCCCGGCTGGTCTCAAGTGGAAATGTACGAGGAGAATGGAACCCTGCGCATCCTCCACAAGGGACAGCGGGACACGGCACCAAGGTCCCTAAGCCTGGGAGATCTGGCTTCTAGCCCGGGTGGCCCGGGGCCCCAGGCCTTTGGTCCTGTGGCAGCCTCTTGGGACGGCACCTGGATAGCAGTGACAGCGGAGGGAGATGATGGCATCCTGGGGATCGGTGAACCCTCAGGGGAGGTCAGGACTCTTGCCGTCTTCGACGAGTCCACTATCCGCTCCTTGCACTGGTCACACCGGGATTTCCTGGCGGCCAGCGTTGAAGGGCCGGGTGGGGAGGTTTGGGTAGAGGTTTATCATCCCATGCTGCCCGAGCCCCTCGACTTGGGGCTCGCCGGAAGACTCCCTGCGGAGACTGCGTCCGTATCTGTCATCGGGTGGTCCCCAGTATCCGGCCACCTTCGCCTTGAGGTGACGGTGGGCGAGGGCCAAGGGGAGGAATGGAGACTGGCGGTTCCCCAGGGGAACCTGACGGGCCCTATCCCTCGACAACCCGGTCAGGCCTGGTGAACACCGCAAATGAGTCCTGCCTGGCGAAGCCCGCCAGGGTAATCTCGGCCTCCTGGGCCATGCGCACCGCCAGGTGAGTGGGTGATGCCCTGGAAACCAGGAGAGGGCACCCCATCCTAGCGGCCTTTACCACCATTTCCGAGGACACCCTGCCAGTAATCAAGAGCATCCTGCAGGAGGGGTCCCAGCCTCTCCTGAGCATATCCCCAGCCACCTTGTCTACGGCGTTGTGCCTCCCTATGTCATCCTTCAGCACCTCTATGGCCTCGGGGGAGGCCGCGGCGGCGGCGTGGACGCCCCGGGTCCTCCGGTAGAGCGCGGAGGCTCCGGCCAGGTCGTGCATCCTCTGGGATATCTGGGAGGCCTTCACGGTGAAGTCCGAGGTGACGGGGCGAACCAACCAGGCATCGGTGAGACGGTAGAAGGAGGTGCCGGCGCCGCACCCGGAGGTCACTGTCCTCTTCCCGTAGAGCCGCTCAGCAAGAACACTCCGGCCCATGGTAAAGACCCTGGCAGCCTGACCAGAATCCGCCACCTCCACAGACTCCAGATCAGAGCTGTCCCGGACGAGGCCCTCGTTGAAGAGGAACCCAACCACCAGGTCCTCCAGGTCTAGCGGGGTGCATAGAAGCGTGGCTACCTCTTTATCATTCAGGAATACCGTGACAGGATACTCCATTACCAGCTCTTCCGTGCCCTGCCCGGCCTCCCGGCCCTTTTGAAACCTCTGGACTTTGCGTTCCTCCCAGACCCTTCCCACAATGATGACCCGCCCTTGTCGAATGCTGTGTGCACACGTGTTATAATATCACATGGCTTAACCCGAGTACATCAGGCAGGCATGGGGGAGGTCCGGTTGGCTCCTGTTACCGGTGTTGTGCTGGCTGGCGGTGGAAGCACCCGCATGGGCCAGGAGAAGACTTCTCTTTCCTTTTCCGGCCAGAGCCTCCTTGAGCGGGTGCTGGATGTCCTTGGCCAAGCCACCCAGGACATAGTGATGGTGACCAGCAGGCCAATGGACGTGCCGGGAGCCCGCTTGGTTCTAGACCTGGTGCCCGGGAGGGGTCCCCTGGCAGGAATACACGCTGGGCTCAAGGCCTCAACAGGGTGGGCTGCCTTCGTGGTGGCCTGCGACATGCCCTTCCTGAGCCCCGGGCTCATCCGCCACATGATATCTCTCGGACATGGCTACCAGGTGGTTGTGCCCTTCGTGAAGGGCCAGTACGAGCCTATGCATGCCCTTTATTCCAGGGAGTGCCTAGGTCCCATCGAGAGCGCCCTGGAGGACCCGCACCCCCGGATAGTCCAGTTCTTCCCGGAGGTGCTCGTGAGGAAGGTGTCCCACGGGGAGATTGCGCGCTTCGGCCGCCCTGAGAGGATCTTCTTCAACGCCAACACCCCGGAGGACCTGGAGAGAGCCTTTCAGATGGAGGCTGGAGATAACCATGATTAGCCGGGAAGACGCTACAAGGCTTCTCCTGGAACACGTGACCCCCCTTCTTGGTGAGGAACTGGACATACCTGAGGTGCCGGGCAGGGTCGCAGCGGAGAACGTGGTTACGGAGGCGGACCTGCCGCCCACCTGCATTTCCAGGGTGGACGGCTACTGTGTGAGGTCCAGGGACACCACGGGTGCCAGCGCCTCCAGGCCTGTCTCTCTCCTGGTGGCCTCCGGGGTATTCCCTGAGGATGATCCTGCGCCATTGCCAGCGGGAGCCTGCGCCGTGGTGGTGACAGGGAGCCCCTTACCCCCAGGGGCGGACGCGTGTGTGCCCCAGGAAGAGACACAGGCCAGCGAGGGCTCGATCCTGCTGGCCGCCCCGGTGGCACCCGGGGAGAGGGTGGCTGCCCCCGGCAGCGAGATACCCAGGGGAACCCAGTTGCTGCGAGCAGGGGTTCGTGTCAGGTCCTGCCAGGTAGGCCTCCTGGCCTCGGCAGGCAGGAGGTCACTCCTATGTCACCGGGTGCCTGCCGTGACACTCCTGGGAACAGGCAGCGAGCTGGGACTGCCGTCCGGCCCAGGAGGGGTCACACCCGCCAGCAACCTCTACATGCTCCACGCCTTTCTCGCCTCCATGGGGGCCAGGCCCGTCACAAGTGGCGTTCTCCCCGATGATCCCGTGATGATAGCCAGGGCGCTGGCCGAGGCAGGCGGGGACCTCATAGTGACCACCGGAGGCACTGGACCCGGTAGCAGGGATGTGCTGGCGGAAGGCCTGTCCATGGCAGGGGCCGGGGCACTGTTCAGGGGGGTCCTGATGAAGCCCGGGCGCCACACCTCGGCATTCCTCTTGGGAGGGCGCCTGATCCTAGGCCTTTCCGGGCCACCCACCGCCGCCTTGGCAGGGTTCCAGGCCTTGGTCAAGCCCGTGGTACTCAGGCTTATGGGCCTCCATGATGTGAATCCTCCTGGGAACAAGGCCCGCCTGGATGGGGAGATCCGGCCATCCAGCCTGGAGACTCTACTGCCGGTGACTCTTCACGGCAGTGGCCCCTGGGCGCGCCCAGCCGGGCCTGGAGAGTGCCCGGAGGCGCTGCTGGTGGTACCCCGGGGGGCTGAGGGAAGGCACGGAGAGGTCTTCCCTGTCCTGCTCCTTGACTAGTTGTCCCTTAATCACTTATCTGACGGCAACTTTGGAAACGAAAATGGCGGGGAATCTTTACGTTTGGCACCTCACGGCCTTCGGAGCCCGTCCAGCGTAGTCCTGGAGCACCTGTTCCAAGAGCCGGCGGGCATGACCATGTCCGGTGCTTCGAAGATGAGACGTAACTTTCCATGGAACTCTCCCTGTAGCGCCTGCGCAGCCATCCAGGATGTTACGGGTAAAGTGCGTCTGGCATCTTTGCCACGTGGCTCCCTGGACACGCGTCCCAACAGCTCTTTTCGGGCCTTCGTGATCGTCGGACACTACCAGGTCCACCCCCCGTTGTTCTAACAGGCATTCACAAATTCGGCCTCCCAGTCAAAATCTGCCGAGTCTTCGTACCACTTTGGCTAATAAGAACACCAGCCGGTAACAGCAGTCTCCCCTATCCTGTCGCAGGAAGGATGTACGGCTTGAGGTCGATAATGGGAGTATCGTCTTCGGCGTTAATGTACGAGATCTCGATCAAACCCTGGCCATCCTGGCGCGGGAGAGTTTCGCTAGGGTTGCTCCGCTTCCAAACCGCGCGAAGTTCCGGGCTGTCCGAGAGGTGAAACCAGCATAAAACATGGATATGGCTGAATGTTTCCAGTTCTTTCAACCCTGGAATATAGCCTTCTCGATTTGCAGAAAAAAGCCTTTTCATTACTGCACACATAGCCAATCGCATGATTTGAATTCTTTTTGTCTCCGACTAGAAAGGCAGGCACGAAAAAACGAGGCAGCGTATATAAAATCCCGGCCTCGTTGTCCCAGCGTTTCTTAGCGTTACTAAAGAATGGAGCAACCTTCGTTATTTGGCCTGCGCTTGCTCCAGCGCGTTTTCCACCGCCTTGAGATGAGCTTTGGAAGTGAGGGTTGCGCCGCTAATGGTATCTACCTGCAGCGACTGGGACTCGATCACCCTGCCAAACAGATCATGTATGCTCAACCCTTTAGCCAGCACAGCCGGCTGTCCCTCTTTATCCATTGCGCCCTTCAACAGCTTGATTTCCGTAACCTTACCCGAGGACAAGGTTACCTCAACTTTAGTGGCTCTCATTCTATACATGCCGCCCGCATATTCTCCCACATAAGTACCGTCGTCAAGTTTGTTAAAATCTACGACAGCGATGGGAAGAGCTCCGGCCTCGCGCCGTTCTTTCGAAGTAAAGAGCAACGCACCTGCCAATAATACCACTATCAGACCCACTACCACACCAATTACACTCCACACTTTGCTTTTCCCCTTTCTTCTCATTAAAGCTACCCCTTTGCACGAAAATAGTTAACACTTGTTCCTAGGCCCGGTTCAGCCTGAAAGGTATCTTTCAAACCTGATGAAATGTAGACTGTTAAGCTGGTATCCACAAAGATGGCTTCGGCTCCAGGAAATTGATGCAGGTACTTACGTCCTTTTTCCATCCCGGCTATAAACAGTAGCGTGGACAACCCGTCGGCGGTCGTGGCGCTGCCTGCAACGACGGTCACACTGATTAGCCCCGATTCCGCCGGATACCCGGTGGTCGGATCCAAAATATGATGACGCCGCTTGCCTTCCGCATCAATAAAATAACGCTCATAGTCCCCGGAGGTGACCACCGCCTTGCCCGCCACGGAGACGGCGCCAAGCAAGCGGCCGTTCCGCCTGGGGTGCCGGAGGCCCACCCGCCACGGGGAGCCGTCGGGCCTTACCCCCAGAGTGGACACATTCCCGCCAATGTTGGTAAAGGCCGAAGTAACGCCGTATTCTTTAAATATCTCCAAAAAACGATCGGCAGCAAAGCCTTTCCCAATGCCCCCCAGATCAATGGACTGTCCGGCTTTTTGCAGCCCCGCCGTCTTTGAGCGAGGGTCCAGCACCAAACCGGCATGGTCCACCAGGGGCAAAACCCGCTTGATCCTTGCTTCATCCGGGATCAGGAACGCATGCTTATAATCCCACAGGTCTACAAGAGGGCCGCTGGTGACGTCGAACAATCCATGCGAGATTTTTGCGATTGCGGCGGCTCGCGACAGCACCTCATAGGTATCGGGGTTGAGCTTCTCGCGCTTCACACCCGCGGATTTGTTGACCCTGCCGATCTCGCTTCCGGGCAAGAATCGGCTCAACATGCATTCCAGCCTTTTGGCTTCGCCCGCGACAGCCCGCAGCGCCTCTGCCGCGTGCCGGCCAAACGCTTTGTGCATCATCTCCGTGCCCATGCCGGTATGGACGGATGCGGCCGCGCCGTTTTTGTCCATAACTCTTCTCCTTTTCTAAAACCGCGGCCTTCCCAATGGCGCGGTCGTGGAAGAGCTTGCCTAGGCGGAGCAATCGGTCAGGCCCTTCATGACAAACTCCGCCATATAATCCAGTAGCCGCGGAAAGTACTCCAGCCCAATCTCTTCTTTGTGCACATCAATATTGATAATCGCCGCAAAAAGGGCCATGATCATATCGCAAGCGATATCGCTTCGCATCTTTCCTTCAGCCTGCCATTTTTGAACCAGCTTAACGATGTCTCCATAAAGGAAATCAACGGCACGATTTCCGTTTTCTTCCCGGAATAGCCGCTCTATTCTGCCAAAGACATCCCGGTCATACCACTGCCTGAGGATGGGATTGGCTTTTATGCCCGCCATGTTGAAGTCTAGCATCCGCTTTGCCAGCTTTATAGGATCATCATACGGGTCAACAGATTCCATCATGCTTTTTTTCAGCCTTACATTTTCCTGCAAGAAGACCTCCATAAACAGCTTCTCTTTCGAGGAATAGTAATTATAAAACGTGCCAACGCTCACACCGGCCATTTTTGCAATGTCGGCCACATTGCTATCCTTAAATCCTTTGGCCGCAAACAGCTCTCTGGCGCAACGAAACAGTTCGTTTTTTTTGTCTTCCACTTTGGCAAACCTCCGTATCAAACCAACTTCCCTCAATTCATTCATTTTTTCGATGCCGCAGCCAAAGTCAATATCGGCGTACGACTGTGGCCTGCTTGCGCGGGCTTCCAATAAATGAGGTAATCCTTTTCATTTTGTCTCCTCATCAAACTGAATGAATATATTTTTCTTCATTCATATTAAACCATAAACCCTTTTTCCTGTCAATAATGCCGACTGGGATATGCACTTGACTCAAGTACCCCTATATCTAGTGGTGCTGCTGGAAACACTCCTACGGAGGCAGCACGTTGACGATATTGTACTTGCACTGCCTGCTGCACTAGCCGATAGAAAAGATGCCCCGGCTCCTGGAGGTCCGGCGGTTGAAGCGGAAGGTGAACTCATCGAGATAGTAGTCCAGGTAGTCGCGGTGTATCGAACCATGATGCGTTCCACAACACCGCATCTAGTGGCTACTTGAGTCAAGTGCATATCCCAGAATGCCAATATCAATTGAAGTAAACAAGAAACCACAGGTCAAATCCTGTGAACTGTAAAATTAATGGTGCGCCCGACAAGATAGTCTTTGGCCTGGCGAACGCGACTGGTCAGTGTCGGAGCTCACTGAAAATCGGGTGCAGGAGTTTGTAGCAGAGCGTCGGGCGCCCGGCTATGCGAAAGGGCACTCGACAGGTGGAATGGTACAGGTGTTAACCCGTTAGCTCCGTGAGATTGGTGTGGTACCCGAGGAGGAATCGCCCGTTCCAGAGACATACTTAGAACAGGTCTTGGAAGAATTCGCCACGAACTTAACCAGTGAGCGGGGTTTAACCCAGGGAACCGTCCACCGTATCGGTACGTGGCACGCCGGTTCCTGTCGACTTGCGGAATTAGTAATGGTATCCCCGGATACGGCTTTGAAGATTTGACCGCCGACAAGATCAACGCGTAGGTCCTCATGGAGTCCAAACATCGCAGTGTGGGGTCACTTCACAACGTAACGGCCGCCCTGCGAGCGTTGTTGCGCTTCTTGTATTTAGCCCTGGGGCGTCCTCTTGGGTTCAAACTTCGCGGCTACGACCGGCTTCTGACTGGTTCTGTCGACTACCTTGACCATAAAGACTCGTTGGCCGCCACGTGGTGTTCATGCTGGCAGTGCAATTAAGCCACCTGATGCTCTCGATGAGGCGATTGAGTTGTGAGGAATTCACCCTATTCTTCTGACACATAAAGTTGTGGCAGAGAGTGTCGCCTGGAGCACAGGACACCCCCGCGCAAGGAAGCCATCCAGCGATTTCGTCGATGGTTCGCCCTGGGAATGACCTGGCAGTAACCACAACCAGCTTCGATGATGGCCTCGCGGTCGCCGGAGCCTGTGAACATAACCCACTCTTCCCCACAGGTTTTTCGGTACCGTCAAGGTTTCAAGTCCCAGGCGGAACCGGGGTGGAAGCTCTAAGAAGGGTTCCATGTGGCTGCGCTTGGACTCCTTGCCCGGTAACCCAGCCTATGCTAGACTCTTCCTGGGAGGGAGATCCATGGCGGGCAAGGGGCTCCGCACTGTATACTCCATGATCATCAAGAGGCTGGCCCGAGAGGTATGCCATGTCTACGGGCCGGATCTGGTCAGCCTGGGCGTGTATGGGTCGGTGGGCCGCGGCACCCCACGCCACGACTCGGACATAGACCTCCTCATAGTGGCGAGGAACCTGCCTCAGGGACGGTATGACAGGTGGGTCATGTTCACCGGCGTAGAGGGAAGAATGGCAGGAACGCTGTCAGAGGCCATGGCCTCCGGTGTGGAAACGGAGCTCAGCCCGGTGATCAAGACCCCCGGGGAGGTGCTCTCGGGGACCCCACTGTTTCTTGACATGGTGGAGGACATGGTTATCCTCCTGGATCCTGAGGGCTTCCTCCAGTCCTATCTCGATGCCCTCAGGAAGCGCCTGTTGGCCCTGGGCTCCAAGCGAATCTACAGGGACGGCTCGTGGCATTGGCTTCTAAAGCCAGACTACGTCCCAGGGGAGGTCTTTGAGTTATGACCAATGTGACCCTTGCCCAGAGTTACCTGAACAAGTGCGCCGTGAGGCTCAAGGCCCTTCGGCTCTTACTTTCGGAACAGGCCTACTCTGACGTGGTCAGGGAGGCTCAGGAAGTCGTGGAGCTGGCCCAGAAGGCCATGTTGAGACTGGTGGGAGTCGAACCCCCGAAACACAACAATGTCGGCTACCTCCTCCTGGAGTACAGGGACATGTTCACCGAGGACGTGCGGGACGAGCTGGAGGAGCTAGCCGAGGTCTCCAAGTGGCTCAGAAAAGAGAGGGAGCTGGCCTTCTATGGCGATGTCGACTTCATCCCGACAGTGGAGTATGGACCCGCAGAGGCAGACCGGGCGTTTCATGGCGCCCATAAGACGGTGGCCGTTGCGGAGCGAGCCCTTCGTAGCCGGGCGTAGAGCCAAGGCGGAGTGGGTTTTCCCAGCGGGAGATCATAAAAGGGATAACGGGCTGAGCCCTTCGTCCACAAAAGGCGCTACCTGAACCTCGAACCGTCATCCTTTTCGCCCTGAGTTTCTCCGGCTGCACGGCTTTTTCCATGAGCCCCTATACCAGTGCTCTGCCTTCCCTTGGTGAAAATCATTTCCGGAGGGGCTATAGATGCAAATCAGTCCAGGGCAGAAGGTGAAAAAGGAAAGAACTGATGGATGTGTGAAGTAGATTTCCCACCTACCCTGCGGCATCAGCGCCTTGATCCCCCGGTGAGGTGGGAGAGCCCGTGCCGGTGGGCCTTCTTCAGCACCGTGGTGTGAGATACCCCCAGTACCCTCGCGGCCTTTCGGGAAGACCCGCATTCACTGAGGCACCTCGCCAGGATCCTGCTCTCCACGTCGTCTACAGCCTGCCTGAGCCCTTGTCCCCGGGACTCGGGGAGCCCCTCAGGGGCATCCAGGAGCAGGTGCTCGGGCCTTATTGTCTCCGCAGGCGCCAGGTTCACCGCCCTCTCGATAACGTTCTTGAGTTCCCTCACGTTGCCAGGCCAGTGATATCTCCTGATACGCGCCCACGCCTCCTCGGAGAAGCGTGCCTTTGGCTTGCCCAAGAGCACTCTCACGGTGGCACAGAAGTGCTCCGCCAGGGGCAAGAGGTCTTCGGGGCGCACCCTGAGCGGGGGAATGAAGAGGGGAATGACATTCAGTCGGTAGAACAGGTCTTCCCGGAATTTCCCGGTCCTCACCAGGTCCTCCAGGGGCCTGTTGGTGGTGGCGATCACCCTGACGTCTACGGGCACCTCCCCGGTACCCCCCACCCTACGGATCCTGCCCTCCTGGAGGACCCTGAGGAGCTTGGCCTGGAGCGCCTGGGGAAGCTCCGCCACCTCGTCCAGGAAGACGGTTCCACCGTCAGCTAGTTCCATCAGGCCAGGCTTGCCCCCTCTCCTGGCCCCGGTGAAGGCCCCCTCCTCGTATCCGAAGAGCTCGCTCTCAAGGAGGGAGTCCGGGAGCGCCGCGCAGTTGATGGGAACGAAGGGGCCTGAGCGCCTCCTGCTGGCAGTGTGGATGGCCCTGCCGAAGAGCTCCTTTCCAGTTCCACTCTCGCCCCTGATTAGCACAGTCGCGTCACCCTGGGCCACGGTGCGAGCTAGATCCACCACCAGGGCCATGCTCTCTGAGACATGAAGGATATCGTCGAAGGTGGTGGTCACCGAGTCGGCGATCCTCCGGACCAGGGAACGAACCTCCCCCATGTCCTTCAGGGAGGCAACCACTCCCAGGGTATTGCCGTTCTCGTCCTGGATGGGCCTGCCAGTGGTGAGGTAGTGGCTCCTTCCCTTGGGGGTGAGGAGAACCATCTCGAGATTGTCGTAGCTCTCCCCCGTTGACAGGGTCCTGAGCATAGGGATATCCTCCCCCAGGAAGTCCTGGATGCACCTCCCCAGGACATCCCTGCTCATTATCCCCAGGATCCGCTCAGCGGAGGGGTTCAGGGTTGACACAACCCCGCCGGCGTCAATTGCCAGGACACCGTCACTGATGGAGTCCAGTATAGCCTGGAGCTGCCTCTCCCTCTTCTCGTGGGGAAGGGCGTCAGTCTCTCTGACTCCATGGACATCGGGGTTTGCCTCCAGGTCCCTCAAGATAGCGTTTCTCCCATTGGGGGGCTCATGGAAGCACACGTGCACCATCCCGGGGGTGACATCCATGGATACTATGTTCGCCTCGTGCCCGGCCATGACTTCGAGGATCTCTCTCACCATCCCCACCCTATCCTCGGCATGAAGGGTCCACCTGACAAGGGCCATTCTCCATCCCTCCTGGAAACACCGTGTTACGCTAGTTCTACCCTGTGCTTTCTCCCCGGGCGCGCCGGTCTCCTCCTGGCCGTGGAAATAATAGTTACCAGTAGTGGAAACTAATCTTTCCGTACTCAAGAAGGCCCAATGCTGCCTTGGGATCGGAGAAGGCCTCGGATCCAGTGACCGGGGCGGCCAGTTTGGAACGCAATGTTTCCAGGCCACGCCCCCGCGGGGCGCAAAACCCGTGCACTCCCCTGGGATTAGATGAAGGCACGCTTCTTGCAAGACTGGCTGTCGCCGGGGCGCGAAAGGCCGTACACGCCAGCGTCCACATCACCGGAAGGAGGACCCCTGGGTGAAGCAGGATCTCTTTAGCGCCAACGAGTTTGAACAGCTGGTCATATGCAAGGACGAGGTGTCGGGGCTCAAGGCCATCATATGCATCCACAACACCCTCCTGGGCCCCGCTGTTGGGGGGACCCGTATCTATCCCTACCGCACCATGGACGACGCCATCGAGGATGTAACGTGTCTCGCCAGGGCCATGACCTACAAGACTGCCATGGCGGGGCTTTCCTTCGGAGGGGGCAAGGCAGTGATCATGGCCGACCCCGCCACCCAGAAGACCACTGAGCTCCTCATGGCTTACGGAAGGTTCATCGACACCCTGGGAGGCCGGTTCATCACAGGTGAGGACGTAGGTGCCAACGAATATGACATGCTGGTAATCAGGAGGGAGACTCCCTACGTGGTGGGCCTCCCGGAGAGCCACGGAGGGGGCGGGAACACATCCCCTCCCACCGCCTACGGCATCCTGTGCGGCATCAAGGCGGCGGTGAACCATCGCCTGAAGGTTGAGTCCCTCAGGGGCCTGAGGGTGTCCATCCAGGGAGTGGGCAATGTCGGGTCCCACCTGGCGCGCCACCTTGCCCAGGAGGGTGTGACCCTGCTGGTTACCGATGTTAACATGGACAGGGCCCGCCAGGTGGCAAAAGAGGTTGGCGCCACGCTGGTCTCTCCAGGGGAAGTCTATGACCTGGAGGTTGATGTGTTCTCCCCCTGCGGCCTGGGCAAGGTCATAACGGACGAGACCATCCCCAGGCTAAGGTGCCAGGTAGTGGCCGGGGCAGCCAACAACCAGCTGGCGGATGAGGAACGTCATGGGAGGATGCTGAAGGAAAAGGGGATAACCTACGTGGTTGACTACATCATCAATGCCGGTGGCGTCATCAACGGGACGGATGAAGCCATGGGCTACTCCCGGCCCCGCGCGTACAGCCAAGTGGAGCGGATCTACGACAACGTGAAGGCACTCCTTGAGACGGCAGATGCTGAGGGGACCACCACCGTTGAGGCAGCCTACCGCATCGCGGGGAATCGCATGAAGGCAATACAAAGGGTATCCCCCATCACTGTGGGCTACAAGGCACCCTTCAAGGTGTTCCCAGGCGCCAGGTAGTAGCATCTCACTGGCCGGACCTATTCTGGGCGCAATCCCGCGCGTCTCCCCTGAGCACCTCGACAGCGTGGCCCAGGGCTGGCAGTATAATGTCGAGGCACTCGGAACAGGCCCTGGGGCTGCCGGGCATGTTCACGATGAGGGTGCGGCCCCTGATCCCGGCGCGGGCCCTGGAGAGCATGGCATGAGGCGTCTTCTCCAGGCTACGGGCCCTCATGGCCTCGGGGATCCCGGGGGCCTCCCTCTCGACCACAAGAACGGTAGCTTCAGGGGTGACGTCCCGGGGCGAGAACCCGGTACCCCCTGTTGTGAGTATGAGGTCGAAGCGCCCCTGATCACACCAGCTGGCCAGGGTGTCCCTGAGAGCATCAAGGTCGTCGGGGAGGACAGCATGCTCCAGGACGCTGAACCCCTCTTCCTGGAGACGCTGGCGGATTACCTCCCCGCTCCGGTCCGGCCTCTGGCCATGGAACCCCGAGTCACTGGCGGTCAGGACCCCTGCCCTGACCGGGGGACCCGGGGGTTCACTGCACTTGGGTTCCAATGTCACACCCCCCCTCCGTACTCTTCAGGTGGTGCCTCCTCGCCATCCCGCCGGTAGTGACCGCTCCGGCCACCCCTCTTCTCTACCAGCCTCACCCTGTCCACCACAACGCCTTTGTCAACCCCCTTGACCATGTCATACACGGTAAGGGCAGCCACACAGGCCGCTGTCATGGCCTCCATCTCCACCCCCGTCTGGCCCACACACCTCACTGTGGCCTCGATCCCCAGGGACGACTCGTCCCTCGGGGAAAACTCCACGGACGCCGAGGAAATGGGAACGGGGTGACACAGGGGTATCAGCTCAGGGGTGCGCTTGGCAGCCATTATGCCGGCCACCCTGGAAACGCTGAACACGTCCCCCTTGGCAGCCTTCCCCTCGGTGATGAGCCTGAGGGTGGCAGGGGCCATCCGCACCTCACACCGGGCCACTGCCATCCTCTCCGTGGGCGGCTTTGCCCCGACGTCCACCATCCTCGCCTGTCCCTTCTCATCCAAGTGGTTGAGTTCCATACAGTGTCCCTCCTAGCCGCCAAGTCTCGACATGAGGCGCCTGCCCCCTTCTCCGCAGGTCATGTGGTGTTCCAGGGGCTTTAGCAGCACCGCGTGCTCTATCAAGACCTTCACCTCTTCATCGGAGGCCCCTCGCCTCATGGCACCCAGGAGGTCGATCTCCACATCCCCGGAAAGGCAAGGGTTCAGGCGCCCGTTGGAGGTGAGGCGCAGCCGGTTGCAGGAGAAGCAGAAGTGGCAGCTCATGGCGGAAATGAAACCCACGGTGCCAAGGGCTCCGGGCAATCGGAAGTAACGGGCGGGCCCGCTTCCTACCACCTCTATCGGCTCCAGCCGTCCAGCCTTGCCCAGCCTATCCTGTACCTCCGCCGCCGGGACGAACATCTTCTCCCAGCGCTGCCTGGCCCCGGAGCCAGTCCCCAGGTCCGAGCCAAGGGGCATGAGCTCGATGAACCTCACATGCACAGGGTACTCCACGCTGAGGTTGGCCAGGGCCTCCCACTCGTCATCGTTCAACCCTCGCATGGCCACAGTGTTCAGCTTCACAGGGGAGAAGCCCCTTTCCAGGGCCGCCTGGAGACCGTTCCAGACTGTTGCCAGGTTGCCCCCCCGGGTTATCCTGGAGAACCGCTCTGGCTTCAGGGTATCCAGGCTAATGTTGAGCCTCCTGACTCCAGATTGCCAGAGTCCCTCAAGGTTCTCCTCCAGGAGTGTGCCATTGGTGGTGAGTGTAACCTCGGAGACCCTCGCCATCCGGGAGAGCGTGGCCAGGAAACCCGTGAGTCCCTTGCGGACCAGCGGTTCCCCTCCGGTCACCCGGACCTTCCGGAAACCCAGGCTCGTAGCGCACCCTATGGCCCGGCTCATCTCCTCATAGGTCATCATGTCACCATGGGAGAACTTCTCCGGCACTCCCTTGGAGGGCATGCAGTAGAAACACCGGAGGTTACACCTGTCGGTCACGGAAACCCTGAGGTATTCGATCCTTCTCCCATAGGTATCAAGCACCCGTGGGTCCTCCCTCTACAAGAGTCTCTTTCCCCGTATCGCTGGTATCGTATCCGCCCAGCTCAAGAAGGCCTGTCTTGAACGCCTCGGACCTGATGATCCCCAGGAGGGCCTGGAAAGGCCCGGTGTCGTAGGTCTCCCGGGATACAAGGATCTCGTAGGGTTCCTGGGCCACAGGAACGAAGTCGAGGCCTAGTGCCCTGGCAGCAGCCAGGATCCCCAGTCCAGCGTCGGCCGCGCCGCTCTTGACAGCGGAGGCCACAGCCATGTGAGTGTGTTCCTCCCTGTCATAGCCATTGATGGAACGCGGGTCAATGCCAAGGAGCCCGAGGTGGTGATCCAGGAGCACCCTGGTGCCGGCACCCTTCTGGCGGTTCACGAAGGTGACGTCCCCCTCGAGGTGCCCAAGGCCCCTGATCCCCAGGGGGTTCCCCGGGCTCACCATGAGGCCCTGCTGTCGGGTGGCCACCCTCACCAGGACCCAGTTCCTCCCGGGAAGAAGGCGCTGGACAAAGGGCTTGTTGTACTCTCCAGTGGCCTCATCCAAGAGGTGTACGCCTGAGGCGTGGGCCTCCCGCCGCCTGAGGGCAGTGATGCCGCCCAGGCTTCCCACGTGGGCTGAGGAAACACGTATGCCCAAGGGGAGAGCCATCTGGCCTAGGAGGTCCAGGCTCATGTCATGGCTGCCGATGATCAGGAGCGTCCTGTCTAGGTCGGGCTCAATACCCCAGACCTCGGCCGCCACCTCCCGGCCCTCCTCAAGCCCCTCGCTCAAGAGGGGGACCCTCACCACGGCGTCCGCCCTGACCAGTGAACTGAGGAGGCCGGCGCCGCGGGATATGGGAACCGCCACAACGCGGCCGTCAACCCTGCCCAGCTTGACCCTGACGAACTCCTCCACCCCCAGGGTGGAGACCACCCTGCGCCCCAGGCGGCTCCTCACCAGTGGCCTGGGCGGGGGCACCGTGCCGCACATCCTGTAAAGGAGGGGTCTAAGGAAGAGTTCCGCGGCAACTACTGCTGACACTGGGTAGCCTGGGACCCCGATAGTGGGCTTGCCCTGGACCACCGCCAGGATGGCCGGTTTTCCGGGCCTGGTGGCTATCCCATGGGCGACCACGCGCCCAAGTCTGCCCAGGACGTCCCGGGTGAAGTCCCGGGTTCCCGCGGACGATCCCGCTATCACCGCCACTACGTCGCTGCTATCCATTGCCCGGGAAATAACCCGGGTGAGCTTCCCCGGTTCGTCTGGCACAGGGGCCGAGCGAGCGGGCACTCCGCCCCATTCCCTGACCAGGGCAGCCAGGACCCGGGAGTTGGTGTCGGGCACCCGCCCGGGAGGGGAATGGGGGCCAGGGTCCACCACCTCTGAACCGGTGGGAATAATGGTCACTCTAGGCTTGGCGCACATGCTAACGCGGGTAATCCCGCCAGCCAGGAGAGCCCCTATGTCCTGGGGCCTCAGCGTGTGCCCCCCGGGAAGGATCATCTCTGTGGCAACAATGTCCTCCCCGGCAAGTCTCACGTTCTGCCAGGGTGAGGCAGCACTGGTTATCTCAACCTGGCCCGCCTCGATGTGGACGTCCTCCACCATCAGGACCGCGTCGAAATCCCCGGGCATTATGTCCCCGGTGTTGACCTCTACCGCGGACTGCCCCAGGGCAAGCCTGAGGGGGCTAGTCTCATCGGCGCCATAGGTATCCTGGGCGCGAACGGCGACGCCATCCACGGCCGAGGCGTGGTAGTGGGGTGAGGAGGTCAGCGCCATGGCGGGCCCGGCCAGGACCCGTCCTAAGGCCGTCTCAACCTCCAGGGTTTCCGTGGAGGGCTGGAAGGAGTCCCCCAGGGCCTCCATCCATGCCTTGAGGGCGTCCTCCCAGGGCGTCATTTCCAGGTACACACGACGGGGTGCCATGCCCCATCAACTGCCTTTCTTCCTGTCTTCAGGGCCCCCCCAGGATTACCTTGACCTCTTCCCCAGCGGAGCACCCATTCTTTCCCACGGGAATGACTATGTAGCCGTCAGCCTTCATTAGGGGTGATATGAGGGCTGAGGCTCCCAGAACAGGCGAGGCCACGGGTCCCGGTCCCTCCTGGGAGAGCGCTACCCTGACCATGTCCATGCGTCCCACGGGAGAAGAGATGCTCCGGGAGAGAATTGCGGTGACCTCAGCCAAGCGGTGGCGGGGGTTCCTCTCCCCGGCCAGCCTCAGGAGCACCGGGCGTACAACAGCGGCATACGCCACCAGGGCCGAGGCCGGGTGCCCCGGTAGGCCATAGATGGGTTTCATCCCTGAGAGGCCCAGGATCGCCGGTTTTCCGGGTTTCAATGCTATACCGTGAACCATGACTCCCGGTGGGCCAAGGCTATCTATTACCTCCCGGGTGAGGTCCCGGGCCCCCACCGAGCTGCCGCCCGAAATGAGGAGTATGTCCCAGGAATCCAGCGAAGAAGCCATAGCTGAGCGGAGGGCGTCGAGGTTGTCCTCGACGATGCCCATCAGGGTGACCTCCGAGCCATCCCTCACTGCCATGGCCGCCAGGCCGGTGGAGTTCATGTCCCTGACCTGTCCAGGCCCGGGCCGCTGGCCCACGGGCACCACCTCGTCACCGGTGGAGAGGATGGCAACCCGGGGCTTCCGGAAGACATGGACCTCCTCCATGCCCAGCCCCGCCAGGCCCGCGAGGTCAGCGGGTCCCAGCCGCTTGCCCGCCTCAAGGACGGTGGCTTCCTTCTTGATGTCCTGGCCCGCTGTGACCACGTTCTCACCGGGGGCGACACCCTTTACCACGCCGATGGAACTGTCCCCGATATCCTCAGCCTGCTCCACCATGACAACGGCATCGGCGCCACCAGGGAGCATCCCGCCAGTGGGCACCCTCACGGCGATTCCAGGGCCCACCAAGACCCCTGCGGGCCTTCCCATGAAGACCTCCCCTGTAACCGTCAGGATGGCCGGGAGCGCCTCAGACGCCCCGAAGGTGTCACGGGCCATGACGGCGTACCCGTCCACGGTGGACTTCGGGTAGTTGGGCACGTCCTCCGGGGAGACAATAGGACAGGCCAGCACCCTGTCCAGCGCATCTAGGAGGGGCACTCTCTCCCTGGCTGGGTCCGGCACCTCCAGGGCCTTAAGGATCTTGGAGACCGCGTCTTCAGGTGTCACTACGGAGAAGAGATCCACCTCAGCACTCCTCGATGGGTTACTTGAAGCAGCCCAGCTGGCAGGCCACGATCTTCACGCCCACCCGGTTTGCAGCGTCTCCGATCTCCTTGGGGCTCACACCGTTCTTCCGGGCCAGCTCAAAGGCGACGGCGCAGGCAAGCCTGCCGTCCCTGGCGGCGTCCTGGACCTCCTGATCCAGTTTCCCCCGGTTATCCACGGCACTCTCTCCTTTCCACGAAAAGAGGCTGGTCCGGGATAGGAGCCAGCCTCACTTCGGGCGGAATCGTCTAGCTCTCCTTCCCAAACACGGGAGGCACGCCGGTTTCCCATGCCGCCGGGGCGGCGACGTGCCCTCAACCACCCAAGGGTGGCTTCGGCCGAAAACCATGGGCTCGGGCCTTTAGGCTGCTCGGCTCGGAGGACTGCTCTTGTTTTCAGTGTAATTCTTTACGGCTATGCGAGTTCCTTCTTGGCGTCATTATGGATTATAACCTGGGATGGGGGTGTTTGGCCAGCACTACGCTGGATTATATCGCTCCCATCTTATAACCTTGTCCGCTGGATACGGACTCTATGGTTTTCCGCTGTAAAAACCCCGCTTTGGCAACATATTTTTTGCCAATGCCCAGTGTAACGGGGAGGGTTGTCACTTGGAAGGGGATTTTTTCTACTACACGTGATACGGCTTGAGCAAAGGGGTTCTTAGGAACCTCCGGCTGACGAGGTGGCTGCAGTCTAACCTTGGAGGAGTTGGATCTGTTTGGGGGATCGGGGGAAGATCCGTCGGGAAGACGCTGGGCCAGAACAGGTCCACACACTCCAGGGCATCACACACCACGGCGAACTCCCGGAGATCCATGGAGGCAAAGTTCGTTTCTCACCTGTCCTGTTGGCCCGCCATGAAGGGGCAGTAGCCGATAGGCGCCACGAAGGGGAACTCCCCTGGCACATGGAGATTTCTCCCCTCCTCCCTGGCGGCCAGCGCGACCCCACTTCCACCGCGTCCAGGGCATACTCCACGAGATCCGGAGGGATCTTGACCAGCAAGCCCTGGCACCTGGCGCCATTGCGAGCTAGGAGAGTCCTGGCAGCCTCACTGAGAAGCGTAATCCCCATTGTATCGAGAATATCGAGGCTTGCCTGGTGGATGCTGGCTATCCCGGGTTCTGACAGGAAGATGTCTCTGCCCTCATACCTCGCCTCCTCACTTCAATTATAAGGAAAAGCAGGCTCTGTGCCAATTTTCAGATTGTTGTGGAGGGGAAGCACCCCGGTTATTCCCGGGCTTGGCGTTGCATCCTCGCAGGCAGCCCGGGCATCCCCCGGGATGCGGCGGGTTATCATTCCCTCATATGCCCTCCTCCTTACCGTGGGCTTCGCCTGTGGAGGTGCCGCCTGGCTGGACATCCCGTCCAGATGTTGCCCGCCCGAGGCAAGAAGGCGAAGGGAGGTTTCTCGCGAATACTTTCATAATCGCCTCAAGGGAGGGGAAGCCATGCAGGACAGGTGTGCCTTGGGGGCGCATGGAAACCTTCTTACCCTCAGGGATGGCACCCGGGCCGCGGTGCCCATCATCGTGGGTTACCTGCCCATCGGCATGGCTTACGGTGTCCTGGCCTGCCAGGCCGGGTTCACCGTGCCTGAGGTGGTCGCCATGTCACTGATAGTCTTCGCTGGGTCGTCCCAGTTCATCGCGGCGGGCATGTGGGCCACAGGTATGGGGTCCTTGGCCATCGTAGCCACCACCTTCCTGGTAAACCTGAGGCACGCCCTGATGAGCGCTGCCCTGGCTAAGCCCCTGGCCCGCATTCCCAGGCCCTCCCAGGCACTCCTGTCCTTCTGGATCACCGACGAGTCCTTCGCGGTTTCCAGCACACTCCTTTCCGGCCCGGGCCAGGCCACCACAGGGTTCATGGCGGGGCTCCAGCTGGCCGCCTACTTGGCCTGGGCCCTGGGCTCACTCCTTGGCGCCCTGGTTAGCCCCCTGGCCCTGGGTGTGGCTCACCTGGGGGTGGAGTTCACGCTCCCGGCGATGTTCATCGCCCTGCTGGTGGCGCAGGTGAAGGGAACCACATCCGTGGCGGTAGCAGCCTTTGCCGCGGCAGTCTCCGTTTTCCTGGCCCTTCATATACAGGGGAACTTCAACGTAATCCTGGCGACCCTGGCGGCTGCCTCCCTGGGGGTGCTCCTGGACAAATGAGAAAAGAGGTCCTCGTGTTGTTCCTAGCCATGATGGCTGTTACCTACGTCCCCAGGATGCTTCCCCTGGTGGTGCTGAGCCGGCTGGAACTGCCCGTGTGGCTCACGCGGTTCCTGGCCCACGTGCCCGCGGCGGTGCTGGCCGCCCTTGTGGCACCCCACCTGCTGGTTGCCGGGGATGGACTCGCCCTCTCCTTTGACAACCTGCCACTGGTGGCCGCGGTGCCCACTATAGCCGTGGCCATAAAGACCAGGAGCCTGTTCCTGCCTATCCTGGTGGGCCTGGGAACAATAGTGATACTGAACCTCTTGCTCTGACCGCAGCGCGAGAGGCCATGGGAGGTGTTCGGATGTGGCCCGGCTCCTGGTAAACCTGGACGCCGTCAGGCATAACGCCAGGCTCATAGCGGATCTGTGCTCCGCGCGGGGCGTCTTGCTGACCGGGGTAACCAAGGGGGTCTTGGCGGATCCCTCTCTTGTCAGGGTCCTGGTGGAAGAGGGCATTCATAGCCTGGCAGACTCCCGCCTCGCAAACATTGCCCGGATCAGGGAGACCGGCGTGGCCGCGGAATTGCACCTTATCCGCGCCCCCGGCCCGGAAGAACTGCCAGGTGTCCTCGACATGACGGATGCCAGCTACCACTCGGAACTCCGGACGATAAGGGAACTGGCCTCACTGGCCCATGCCAGGGGTACTGAGCACCGGGTGGTACTCATGGTGGACGTGGGAGACCGCAGGGAAGGCCTTATGCCCGGCGACGTGCTGGAGGCGGCCCGGGAGGTGCTGGATCTCAAGGGTGCCTGCCTTCACGGCCTGGGGATGAACGTGGGTTGTGCCAGCGGGGTACAGCCCACCCCTGCTAACATGGGGCTCCTGGCCAGTCTGGCCCAGGATGTCCAGGACCAGTTGGGTTGCCCGGTCCCCCTGGTATCCGGGGGGAGCAGCCTGGCCATGCCGCTGCTAGTGGAGGGAAGGGTCCCCCAGGGAGTAAACCACTTCAGGGTGGGCTGCGCCATCTGGCTCGGCGATTATAACACTTGGGACGAGCCTGTGCCCGGCGCCCGGCACGACGGGTTCGACCTGAGGGCGACCATAATCGAGCTGAAGTGGAAGCCTTCGCTCCCGGAGGGAGAGATCGGGGTGGATGCCTTCGGCTGTTGCCCATCCTTCGAGGATCGCGGCCCCATGTTCAGGGCCATCTGCTCCCTGGGGAAACAGGACATCTACCTGGAGGGCATTGAGCCCCTGCTCCCCGGGGCCAGGGTAGTGACGGCCAGCAGTGACCACTTGATCCTGGACGTGACCGCCGTGGAGCCGCCCCCGCAGGTGGGGGACGAGGTGAGGTTCCGGATGAACTACGGAGCCATGCTCTATGCCATGCAGAGCGGGTACGTCATTAAGAAATACCTGGGCAAACCGGCTCACGCCTAGCCTGGAGTCCCAGGGCCGCCTAGACCTGGTGGCCCGGGCATAAGCCTTGTTCACCGGGAGGGAGTGCTCAATGAGGTTGCCCAGAACCGGCACAGCCCAGATCATGAAGCGGTTGAACAGGCTTTGCTCCAGCCTCCCAGGACTTCTTGACCGGCCAGTCCCATCTAGCCCGTTCTCGCTGGCGGAGGCCCAGGTTCTGCTGGAGATCCGCGAAGCTCGGGAACAGGGAGCGGCAGGACTGGAAGACCTGGTGGGCTTAGAGACTGGCTACTTTGAGGAGGTTCTCGGGAGGCTTGAGAGGAACGGCTTCATTGAGAGAAGCTCCGCCGGGGTGCATGGCGTGATCTGCCTCACGGGGAGAGCGCTCAGGGCACTGGATGGCATGAGCCAGGAAACCCTGTCCCTAGGCCCCCTGGGAGGCCTGTCCCGGGGGGACCTCCAAAGCCTGGATGACTCCCTGACCACAATGGAGCGCCTCCTTGTACCGGCAAAGGCACCCTCCAGGCGTGAGCCTGCGATAAGGTGGGACATCAGGCCCGGGGATATCGGGTCCGTCATCCGGATGCACGCCCTCATCTACTCCCAGGAGTGCGGCTACAACCTGGAGTTTGAGGCATACGTCGCAGGCACGCTCCAGGAATTCGCCCAAGGGTACTCGCCGGAAAAGGACAGGCTCTGGATGGCAGAGGTTCCCGGCGCCATGGTGGGATGCATAGGCATAGTGGGCCGCCCAGGGCCGCAGGGCCAGCTCAGGTGGCTCCTGGTACATCCTGTCTACCGCGGTGCCGGGCTCGGCTCAAGACTTATCAGTGAGGCGGTAGGGTTTTGCCGTGACAGCGGGTTTGGCAGTGCGTATCTCCTGACTACCAGCGACCAGCAGGACGCCATCGCCATGTACCGCCGAGCGGGCTTCAGGAAGACCTGGGAGAACCCGGTGAAGGCCTGGGGAAAGGACCTGGTTGAGGAACGGTACGACCTGGTACTGGGAAAGGAGAACTAGGCGGCCATCCAGATTGCCCCTTAAGGGGGCAGGGCTCATCCCCATTACCGGCCGGGGCCCGGGGGTTCAGTTGAGCCGCCGGCGTTATAATCCAAGTCCCGGTTGGCCTGGGAGGATGAGAGCCTTGAAGATACAAGCCCTCCGCCAGGCATTGCCCCTTGGCCTGTTTCTCATTCTTCCGGTTACCCCTGACTACTATCCCCCTATCTCCCAGTGGAAGGCACCATGAAGGGCGTGTCTGTGTTCAGCCTCTTGTAGTGGGCCAGGTGGCTGGCGTCTTCCTTGTTCGCGGGCGCCGGCTCGCCTGCGGCTGCGTCTTTCCCATTGCGGGGCTGCAGATGGCTGTGGAGGCTGCAGTGCTTAAGCCCCTTCACAGGCTGCGCTACTTGGGGCTCGCCAGGTTCGGCCTGTGGGGTCTTTACTACTCCCTGGCGCTCATCGTGCTGATCCTGGCTCCCTGGGTAGGCGGGGTTTCCAGTGCCGGCTTCTACGACAGGGATGCCCCATGAGCCTCCTGGTCTTGGCCGTGGCAGGGTCCAGATGGTCCACATGGAGTGCACCCTGTGCGGGGCCTGCGTCGATGGGTACCTAGGGTTTCCTGTGCAATCCCTGGCGCCAGCACCTGACCTCGAGGCCGTGTTTTTTCCCGCTGGAGGGAACCGTGACCCTCGCCCTTCGTCTATATGGGCAAGGGAAGGAGGCACGGCGATGCCCAGGACAATAGGGGTCATCCTGGTGGTGGCAATCCTGGTGGTGCTGCCGGGATGCGTCAGGGCACCGGCAGTACCCATTGACGAAGGCCCCTTGGGCGGCGGAGGGGATACCGAGCCTGTACAAGAGATGCCTTCAGGGGTAGTGGTGTATGACGAACCCCCAGACCCTCTTCTCACTGAGTGGATAGAGATACACAGGCATAACGAGGGCGCGTACCAGTGGAGCCTTGGCGGGATCCGCTACGTGCTGGTGGCCGCAGGGGAGAGGCCCACGGGAGGCTACGCGGTGAAGGTGGACGAGGTCAGGCTGTCCCGGGGTGTGTGGCTGGTAGACGTAGTGCTGGTGGAACCTGGCCCTGGTGATAACGTCACCCAGGCCCTTACCTACCCCTTCGCGCTGGTGAGCATGGATGAGGGTGACTTCCAGGTCCAGGTCCGGCGTGTCACAGGGGAAGGTGTGGAGGAGATCCCTGTGGTGGCGGCCAGCCCCAGGTTCATTGTCACATCTCCAATCCCTGGGACCCAGGTTCAGGGTGAGGTGAGGGTGACAGGTGCTGGAGTGGCGCCTGGAGGTTCCTTCCGGGTACTGGTGGAGGATGGCCACATGGTCCTGGGCAGGGCCAGCGGCACCACCAGCGGCGATACCGAGTGGAGCCGCTTCGACCTGGTGGTGGAGATCGGGACCCCTGCGAATCCTTACGGGGCAATAGTCATCTACACGGAAAGCCCACAGGATGGGTCCATCACCGAGGAGTTGATCTTGCCCGTGAGGTTTGGCTCCGCTGGCGGCTAGAGGCTTGGCCAGTGTGTACGGGCGGGGAGACCCGGAGCCTCCCCGCCCTTCACGTTTCTCAGGATTCCTGGTACCTCTTCAGGAGCTTCTCTATCTTCTTCCCCGTGAGCCTTCCAAAGGTCTGGTCCCCTACCATCATGGCGGGGGCTAGGCCACAGGCCCCAAGACACGCCACCCTCTCCAGGGTGAACTTGAGGTCCTCCGTGGTCTCCCCGGGCTGGATCCCGATGACCTCCGAGACCCTCTCCAGGACCCTCTCGCCCCCCCTCACGTGACAGGCGGTGCCGAGGCACACCCTGATCACATGCTCTCCCCGGGGCTTGAGGTGGAACTGAGCATAGAAGGTCACCACCCCGTATATCTTGCTCACGGGGATCCTCATGGCCTTGGATACCCTCTCCAGGACTGGGCGAGGTAGATACCCGCAGGCCTCCTGGAGCTCCTGGAGGATGGTTATGAGTACCCCCTTCTGCCCTTCACGGCCCTTGAGGATCTCGTCCACGCGATCAAGATCGATTCCCGCCGTCTTCACTCGCCTGCCCCTCCCTTCTCTGAGGGCCGGACCCTCACTGCGGCCACTTTTAGCTCTGGTATCTTGGCAATGGGGTCCAAGACCGGGTTTGTCAGCACATTAGCCGCGGCCTCCACGAAGTGGAAAGGTATGAACACAACCCGTTTCGGCACTGTGCCCGTGACGGCGGCCTGGATGTGGATGCGGCCCCTCCGGGACTCCACGGATACCATGTCGCCGTCTTCCACCCCGAGGTCCTGTGCTGTCTTGGGATTAATCTCCACGTAGCCTGCGGGCCTGTGGGCGTGAAGGCCAGCGGACCTGCGGCTCATAGTGCCCGTGTGGTAGTGATAGAGCATGCGGCCAGTGGTGAGCACCAGTGGGTATTCTTCATCAGGCAGCTCAGCCGCGGGCTTGTATGTCACCGCCATGAACTTGCCCTTGCCCCTGGTGAACTGGCCCTTGTGCAGGAAACGGGTCCCAGGGTGATCCCGGGACGGGCATGGCCACTGCAGCCCGGCAGTTCCCAGGCGGTCGTGGGTGATGCCACCGTAGTTGGGAGCCAGGGAGGCTATCTCGGCCATTATCTCCGACGGGTGGCTGTAGTCCATCTCCAGTCCCATCAGCCGGCCCACCCTCACTAGTATTCTCCAGTCCGGAAGGCTGTCTCCCGGTGGATCCACAGCCTTGTGAACTAGCTGCACCCGTCTCTCGGTGTTGGTGAAGGTCCCGTCCCTCTCGCTGAAGGCAGCGCCAGGCAGTACCACGTGGGCCTTCTGGGCCGTCTCAGTGAGGAATATGTCCTGCACAACCAGGAACTCCAAATCATCCAGGGTCTCATCCACGTGACCGAGGTCAGGGTCGGAAACCATGGGGTTCTCCCCCATTATGTACAGTCCCTTTATCTTGCCCTGTGTGATGGCGTTCATCATCTCCATCATGGTAAGCCCTGGCGCCGAGGGGAGGGTGACGCCCCAGGCCTTCTCGAACTTGGCCCTGGCGGCATCGTCATCCACCTTCTGGTACCCCGGGAAGACGTTGGGCAGGGCCCCCATGTCGCACGCACCCTGCACGTTGTTCTGGCCCCGCAATGGGTTCACGCCCGTGCTCTCCCGGCCCACGTTGCCTGTGAGCATCGCGAGGTTGGCGATGCTCATTACGTTGTCCGTGCCGGTGGTATGCTGAGTGATCCCCATGGAGTAGAAGATAGCGGCGCGCTCGGCCTTGGCATACAGTCGCGCTGCCTCCCTGATGGTGCCTGCGGGAACGCCAGTGATGCCCTCCACGTATTCAGGAGAGTAGGACTCCAGGGTCTCCGCGAACTCCGCGAAGCCCTCGGTCCTCTCTGCGACAAACTCCTTGTCGTAGAGTCGTTCCTTCAGAATGACGTTCATCATCCCGTTGAGCAAGGCCACGTCCGTGCCGGGCATCTGCTGCATGAACACATCTGCCTTGTGGGCCAGGTCTATGGTCCTGGGGTCTGCCACGACGAGCCTGGCGCCCCGCTTAAGGGCCATCTCGATATAGGAGCCAATCACAGGGTGGGCCTCGGTTGTGTTGGAGCCTATGACGAAGATGGCGTCGGCACCTTCCGTCTCCGCTATGGAGTTGGTCATGGCGCCGCTGCCGAAGGAAATGGCAAGGCCCGCAACGGAGGAAGCATGGCACAGCCTGGCACAGTGGTCCACATTATTGGTGCCGAAGGCACCCCTCACCAGCTTCTGCATGAGGTAGTTCTCCTCATTGGTTACCTTGGCCGAAGCCAAGCCTGCGAGGGCCGCCGGCCCGTGCTTTTCCTTGATCTCCGAAAGACGCGAGGCCACGAGTCCCAGGGCCTCATCCCAGGTAGCCTCCCGGAAGGCACCATGCTCCCTTATCAGGGGCTTGGTCAAGCGTTCCGGGTGGTGCAGGTAGTCATGGCCAAAGCGGCCCTTGACGCAAAGGAGCTCTCTGTTGGCCGGTCCATCCGCCGGAGACACTCCAACCACCTTGCCGTTCCGGACATGCAGGTAGATCTGGCAGCCCACACCGCAATAGGAACACACAGTCCTGACCTTCTGGATCTCCCAGGGCCTGCCCTGGCCCTTCTGCATCTTGGGCACCAGGGCCCCTACTGGGCAGGCGGTGACGCAGTTGCCGCAGAACACACAGGGGCTCTCCTGGAGGGTCCCGTCGAAGGCCGTAGCGATCTTTGTCTTGAAGCCCCGGTGGGCGTAGTCAATGGCATTGACACCCATGATCTCGTCGCAAACCCTCACGCACCGGCCGCAGAGTATGCACTTCTCGTAGTCCCGCAGGAAGAACGGGTTGGATGCATCCACAGGGTACGAGGTTCGCTGCCCTTGGTACATGGACTTCTCCACTCCGTAGCGATAGGAGTAGTCCTGGAGCTGGCAGTCGCCGGCAGCCTCACATGTGAGGCAGTCCAGGGGGTGATTAGCCAGCAGGAGATGGAGCACCGTCTTGCGGGCCTCCACGACCCTGGGGGATTCCGTGAATATCCTCATGTCCTGAACCGCTGGGGTGGTGCATGAGGCCATCAGTGCCCTGGCGCCCTCAACCTCCACCACGCACATGCGGCACGCCCCCGATGGCTTGAGGAAGGGGTGGTGGCACAGGTTGGGGACGGCAATTCCGGCCATCTGGGCCGCCTGGAGTATGGTGCTCCCGGCAGGGACCTCCACGGCCTTACCGTCTATGTACAGGGTGACCGTGCTCACGACGCCGCCTCCTTTCCGCGGAGCACTGCACTGGTGGCGCACACCTCTTCACAGCTCCCGCACTTTATGCACTTGTCCTTGTCAATAACGTAGGGCGTATTCTTGCTCCCGGTGATGGCCTGGGTGGGACAGGCCTTTGCGCAAAGGCCACACTTCTTGCATAGGTCGGGTTCTATGTAGAAATCCACCAGTGCGATGCAGGCGCCAGCCGGGCAGCGTTTGTTCACTATGTGCTCCCCGTATTCATCCCGGAAGTACCGGAGGGTTGTCAGCACAGGGTTGGGTGCCGTCTGGCCCAGGCCGCAAAGGGAGGCATCCTTGACCGACTTGGCCAGGGACTCCAGGCGGTCTATGTCTGCCTCCTCGCCTTTGCCCTCGCTAATCCTCTCTAGGAGCTCCAGCATCCGGAGGGTGCCTTCCCGGCAAGGGGTACACTTGCCGCAAGACTCACTCTGGGTGAACTTCAGAAAGAACTTGGCGATGTCTACCATGCAGCTTCTGTCATCTAGCACAACGAGGCCACCGGACCCCATTATGGCACCGCTGGCCGTGAGTGAATCATAGTCCACGGGGGTATCCAGGAGGGCGTCAGGCAGGCACCCACCGGAGGGGCCTCCGATCTGGACAGCCTTGAACTGGCGGTTACCAAATACGCCGCCTCCTATGTCATATATGATCTCCCGCAGCGTGATGCCCATGGGCACCTCCGCCAAACCCGTGTTGGCGATCTTGCCGGCCAGGGCGAACACCTTGGTGCCCTTGGAGCGCTCCGTGCCTATCTGGGCGTACCAGTCGCCACCGCTAGTGACGATGGCAGGCACATTGGCGTAGGTCTCCACGTTGTTGATGTTGGTGGGGCACCCCCAGAGGCCCTTCTGAGCAGGGAACGGGGGGCGCGCCCTGGGCATTCCCCTCTCCCCCTCGATGGAGGCCAGGAGCGCTGTTTCCTCCCCGCACACGAAGGCGCCAGCCCCCTCCTTGATCTTCAGGTGGAAGGAGAAACTTGTGCCAAGTATGTCATCCCCCAGGAGCCTTTCTTCCTCGGCCTGTCTCAATGCCATTTTGAGGCGCTTAATGGCCAGTGGATACTCCGCGCGGACGTAGAGGTATCCCTCTTGGGCCCCGATGGCGTAGGCCGCCAGTATCATACCCTCTATGACAGCATGAGGGTCTCCCTCCAGGATGCTCCGGTCCATGAAGGCTCCGGGGTCTCCTTCGTCACCGTTACACACCACGTACTTCCGGGGTCCCGGGGCCTGCCTGGTGAACTCCCACTTGAGTCCCGATGGGAAACCGGCCCCCCCACGCCCTCTCAGCCCGGACCTCTTAACCTGATCGATGACTTCATCCTGGGTCATGGAGGACAGGGCCCTCACAAGGCCTTGATAGCCGCCGTGGGCTATGTAGTCGATGATCTCCTCGGGGTCAATCAAACCGCAATTCACCAGCACCCTGCGATGCTGTTTCTTGTAGAACCCCAGGTCCTGGTAGGGGCGAAGGGGGTCCTCGATGTAGCCGGCAACCCACTCCTCCACGACCTTGTGCTCCCGGACGTGCTGCTCTACGATGCGGGCGGCCTTCTCAGGGGTTACGTCGCCATAGCTGACCCGCCTCTCCCCTGGCAGGGCCACGTCCACCAGGACCTCTTGCTCGCACATCCCGATGCAGCCTACCTTCGCCAGGGTCGCCCTGGCCTTCCCGTTGCCCAGGAGTTCGGCAAGGGCCTGGTAGACATCCGTGGCCCCTGCCGCAATGCCGCAGGTTCCCATGCCCACGATGACCCTGGCCTGGGTTGGCGCCTGGGCCGCCTGGGCCATGAGCCTTTGCCGCTTCTCCTTGAATTCCTGCAGCTTCTGACTCATATGATCTTCAATCACCTCGCCCGTATCTGGATTGCTGGCCCTCACTCAGGCATGCCTATTTATAGTTCACCGGGCCGGTGTCATTTCCTTCCCCGCTGCGCTGGCATCAAGTCCAAGCCGCGTGGGTAGAAAGTGCTTTTGCTCCTTGTGGGTATTACGGGGAGAACCTGCCCGTCCGGGGCATGGCCTCTGCGGCTATTGACCGGATGCCACGAATACCGGTATGATATGTACGTAAGTTTGCATACGTAGCCCGAGGGGGTAGCGCCTATATGGAATTCCGGGAGCGTTTTGAGCTTAGGCTTGACCGGAGACTGCTAGGTAAACTCAAGGCTGAGGCCGCCGAGAAGGGAACGAGCGTGGCGGAGATAGTCAGGGAATCCCTGGAGAACCGTTACGTGGCAACCCGGGAGGAAAGGATCAGGGCGGCCAGGGAACTGTGCCTGGTAGACACCGGGTCGGAGGAGTGGCCGGCCCTGGAGAACCAGATTGACGAGGAGCACATCCCTTGACTTTCATCGATACGAACATTCCCTTGTACGCGTCCGGGAAGGAACACCCCTACAGGGAGGCCTGCAGGAACCTGGTGAGGGCCTTGGCAGAAGGAACCCTCCGGGGGGTCACCGATACAGGGGTGCTCCAGGAACTCATGGATGTGGGCCTCCACTCAGGCCGGAGCCTCCGGGTCTATGACCTTTGGCGCATCATCATGGATGGGTCCATACTTCCGGTGTCCGTGGATGACATGGACGCCGCGCGGCGGCTTCACGCCAGGCATCCCGGCCTGTCGCCTCGAGAGCTTATCCACGCCGCTGTCATGCTCAACAATGGAATTCTCACTGTCATTTCCGCCGACCAGCACTTCGATGAGATAGAGGGGATATCTCGCCTGGATCCTAAGAACACAGGTGCCTGAAATACCATGGGCCAGCCCACCCCGGGTGGCCCATTACGGGTCGAGCCGGGGATGCGGTACAGCTTGGCGCGGCGACACACTACCCCCAACCTCGGCATCCTCAAGAAAACACCCTGTATAGCGAAGTTCCTCCTTGAGCATGCCGCAGCATGTGAGGCTCTAGGGCATAAGGTTCCCTCCGTTAGTGACAAGTCTCCGGGCACACGCCTCCGGTGGAGGTGTAACCTGGGTCAGTGCTACAACCCGAGTTTAACAGAACAGTAGTTTGATTTTGCGAAGAAACTCTTTGAAAAGCCGCGTTAAATCGCGGTTTTTTGCTTGCGCTACGCTTGCTTTGATGGTATAATTAGACAGACTGATAAGACGCAT
>JBFMCS010000059.1 GCA_040754315.1 Bacillota bacterium | reverse complement strand
GAACGGGTGATACGGATATTTCCCAACGAAGACTCCGCCCTTAGACTCCTTGGAGCCGTGCTCATGGAAATTGATGAGAGTTGGTCTACAGGCCATCGGTACTTCGACATGACGGAGTACCTGGAGGAAGAAGTCCTTGGGTACCACCGGGAAGAATGCCAGCGTCACACAGGCAGCTTAACCTTTCACGTCTACCAGGGCGAATTTACACCACAATCCGGACTTGACCCCCAAGCAATCACCACCCGGATGTAGACGGGACTGAAAGTTGTCAGAAAGGCTGGCCAAGCTGTGGCCGGGGCGTCAAGCAATCACCACCCGGATGTAGACGGGACTGAAAGGTAATAGCGACAGCAACAAAAATCGCACGTTCTGGCAAGCAATCACCACCCGGATGTAGACGGGACTGAAAGGATTAAGAGCGAGTGTGCTGTAGCGGATATTTCAGATTCAAGCAATCACCACCCGGATGTAGACGGGACTGAAAGGCTCCCAGACCAGGACCTGAGAGACAGCCAATTTCGCCCAAGCAATCATCACCCGGATGTAGACGGGACTGAAAGTTCTTATTCTCATCAACAACACAAGCAAGGCTACCACAAGCAATCACCACCCGGATGTAGACGGGACTGAAAGTCGGCTTGGGCGGCAGTCACCGTGCCCATGTAGTAAACAAGCAATCACCACCCGGATGTAGACGGGACTGAAAGAACAAGTCCGGGTCCGCGCGGACAGCGCTTTCAAGCCCAAGCAATCACCACCCGGATGTAGACGGGACTGAAAGGGAGTACGATGGGGCGCTGCGTTCCAGCGCCAAGGGGACAAGCAATCACCACCCGGATGTAGACGGGTAGTCTTTGGAAGTTAAACTGGAAGGGAACAGCATTCTGAGGTCATTGAGGATGCCATTCCCTCCCCGCCCTCCGAGTGTCCTGGGCAAAAGGTGTTGATTACCTTTCATCCTATAAATCTTTCACAATTTCTTCCAGTATATCCCTGATATCAAATTTGTCGATGTAGCGGGCACCTTCCAGTATTCGAGATATCAACATGGTTATGTCGTCGTAAGCGTCCTGAAATTCAATGTCTTCCGGACGGTTTCCCGGGATCATGTCGTCGGTTACTCCAGGAGGCAAGTTTGACATTAGAGATCACCTCACATAAAGATTTTGGTTCTATAAGTAAATTCGGCCAATTCAAGGAAATTGTTAGCTATGGGGATTATGTAATAGATCATTAATGGCCCAACCCTCCGGACCCGCTCCTCCGAGTACTGCTCTAATTTCCCATTTGCTTTCCCAAGGGTTCATTGGTACCATATAACCGAACGTTTGTTCGGGTGGGTTCCAGGTGGCAGTCATTTACCTCAGAGTAGACGGCTTCTATGTGGGTGTGGAGCGAAGGGGACAAGGCAGGGGCCCCGCCAGTGTCCAGAAGGGCAATACCCTGGTGGATATCTCCGGCACCGCAGAGCTCTGTGGAGTCGAACGTGGCATGAGCCCCACAGTTGCCCGGAGACTATGCCCTCGCCTCGAGATTCTCCCCTGGAGCGGGAACTTCAGGGCCCCTGCGGAGGAGATGCGGGGAAGGCTCACTGCCATAACCCCATTCATAGAAGCCATCGACTTCCATGAATCATTCCTGGCCTGCTCGGTCCAGGAGGCAATGAGGATCCCGGACCTCATCCCTGGAGCAGGGTACAGGATTGTTGTCTCCATTGCCTCCAACAAGTTCGTGGCCAGGGCAGCTGGGATTCTGGCAGCAGGGCCCGGTCTTGTTCTGCGAAGGGTTGAGGAAGCCAAGGAGAGGCAATTCATAGCCCCCTTCCCCGTAGGCCTCCTGGAGGTGCCCGGGGATATCAAGGAAGCCCTGAGGAGGCTGGGGATCCACCGCATAGGAGACCTTCGTTTTTCCACTGAGGAACTCGAGCGCCTTTTCGGCCCCTGGGCCCACGTGATCGACCAGGGCCGTAACGGGCAGGGGGATTCCAGGGTCAAGGCATACGGGAATGCCCCTTGGATCACCTGTGAACACCTGGAGGGACAGCCCCTGGATGATCTTATAAGGCAAAGGCTCAAGACGCTGCTGGACAGCCTTGAGGCGGGATTTGGCATAGGTTTCCTCTCCATTACCCTTTCGGGGGATGGCCCCAGGGTTATATGGTGTTGACACCGGGAGAGTATGTCGTTAAAGAGGGAGGGAAATCCGGTAGTAGTTGACGGTGTATGGAAGGGATTGGGGTATGAGAGGCGAACCAGAGGAAGTGTGTTTGAATAGGACAGGCGAGAAGGCCCGCCTTCGAGAGCTGACCCTTCTCGCCTGTGGAAGGTAGATCTTCCGAGTTGATCGTAGCCAACCTCGCAAAGAGTGTCAAGTCATACCTGGAGAGTTTCTTGAACGAAAGGCCGAAGGTGCGGGTTTCCTGCCCGGATTGCGGGGTGAGGATGCATGGGCACGGCCGGTACTTCCGCGGGGTGAGATCGAGTCTTGGAGAGGCTGCTGTGCGCATTCCCCTGTACCGGGTAATCTGCCCCCATTGCCAAAAGACCCTCACAGTGCTTCCGCACTTCCTGCGCCCCTACAGTCCCTACACGCTTTTTGCCCATGAAGGAGCCCTTTTGGACTATTCCACAGGAGATCAGAGCCAGGAAAAGGTGGCTTATGACCGGGACCTTGAACCCCGTACCTTCCGGCGCTGGCTGAGGGCCCTGGGAGAGCAATACTGGTCGGTCCTGACCGGGTGGCTGGCTAGACGGGTATTGGAATTTGAGCCGGGTCTTTGGGTTACCGGATGCTATCGTGATGTCCGCCACCGCCTCGCGGTACTCTTCAGGCTGGCCAGGGCATACCAGGTCATCGTGAACGGCATAGATTCGACCCCCGTGCTCCCCCTGATCCAATTGAGTTTCCAGCCCCTGTTCTAGACAGAACGCCAATCCTTTCCGGTGCCTTCCCGCCAATGAACCTCCGGTGCCCGCCAGGCTTTCCGGTGCCCGCTCGCCAACGACGAGACCCTCCAGATGGGTATCCGTGTGTGAACGTGAGGGTGATAAGAAGGCACACCCCACATAGCGTGTCCTGGACCCGGGGGACCACTGGGCCGACAATGGAGAAAAAAGGAGGTCCTGTGCCATGGACAGACGCAAAGCCCAGGAGATCGCTAACTTCCGCTACGGTCTCATCGCCCCTGTGGTGAGCCGGCAGGACCTTGACCGCGGCGAACAGGCCCGGCTATTGGGGGAGGTAGCATCGTCCCGGCACCGTATCCCCTACAGCACCCGCACACAGGTGAGCGTACGCACGCTGGAGCGGTATCTCGAGGCCTACCGGGCCCGGGGGTGGGAGGGGCTTTTACCCTCGCCCCGCACTTCATCCCCCCGCCTGCCGGGGGAGGTCCTGGACTGGGCGGTCAGGCTGCGAGAGGAAAACCCTCAAAGAAGCATTGACCGCATCATCCGTGTCCTGGAGGATGAAGGAACGGTAGAGCCCGGGCGACTCAAAAGAAGCACCCTGTACGACCATTTCACCCGCTTGGGTCTTACCCGGTCCCAGATGCCCCGGAAAGAGAGTTACCAGCGCTACCAGGCCCGGCGCCGTAACCAAAGATGGCAGGGAGATGTGCATCACCTGCTTTATCTACCCCAGCCGGATGGGACCAAGCGCAAGGTGTTCCTCGTGGCCTTCATCGACGACTACAGCCGCTTTGTGCCCCATGCGGAGATCTACCGGGCCGAGAGACTTCCCATGCTGGAAGACTCGCTCAAGAAAGCCCTGACAAAGCATGGGGTCCCCGAGCAGATCCACGTCGATAACGGGGCTATCTACTCCGCCCACCACTTTGAGCGCATACTCGGTCACCTGGGCATCCAGCTCATCCATTCCCGCCCCTACCGTCCCGCGGGCCGCGGGAAAGTGGAAAGATTCTTCCAGCTGGTATGCACCAGCTTCACTTCTGAAGCCTACAGGTTACTCGAGAAACACCCGCTTACATTGGAGGAACTCAATGACCTGTTCTGGGCATGGCTCCAGGCATACTATCATGAGCGTATCCACTCAGCCACCAAAGAAAAACCGGCCCTGAGGTTCGAGCATGACCCTACACCGCTACGCCGTGTGGACCTGGCCGGGCTGCATGATGCCTTTTTGATGGAAGAATATCGCAAAGTAGATAAGACCGGGGTCTTCACAATAGACCAGATACCCTACCAGGCGCCCCTGGAACTGGCCCACCGAAGGGTGCTGGTACGTTATGACCCTTATGACCCCCAGGTGGTCCAGGTCCACTGGGATGGCCGGCAGGATGACGCTACTATGCTGGTCGTGCCAGAGCATGCGGGTAAAAAGAAACCTGAGCCGGTTTGCACCCCAACGGACAGCGGCCTGAACTTCCTCACTGCCCTGGAGCATGAGCACAAGGCGCGTCTTGACAGTGCCCGGCTCAGTTACCGGGGAGTACAAGGAGGCAAACCCAAGTGAAAAACATCCTTTGTCACTTCGGCTTAGACTACATGCCATTTGGCAGGGGTATCGCCGCCGGAGACCTCTACTTGGGCCCCGCTTTGTCCGAACTCCTGGCCCGCTTCACCTACGCCTGCAACAACCGCTCGTTCATGCTCGTCACCGGGGATGCCGCCGCGGGCAAGTCAAGCGCCCTCCGGGCCCTCTTTGCTCAACTTGACTCCAGTGTCTACCGCTTTATCTACATCGCTGACTCCCGCCTTACCCCAAGGGCCTTCTATGAACACGCCCTGGCCGCCCTGGCTATCGCTCCCATGGGCTTTCTACCCCGTCTAAAGCGGAACTTCCGCACAGCCGTACAGGACCTCGTGGAAAACCAGGAGCGTCAACTGGTCGTGGCTATCGACGAGGCACACACCCTCGGGCACGACATGCTCCAGGAACTCCGATTCTTACTAAACTTTCGCCTTGATTCTGACTCCCTCTTTACCCTCCTTCTGGTGGGACAGCCCGAACTCAAGGCTACCCTTAAACTCCTGGCCTATCTCCCCATTGCTCAACGTCTCGACCTAACATTCCACCTCGGAGGACTCGCCCTGCCCGAGACCCGGGACTACATCCATCACCAACTCAGCACCGCTGGCTGTGACCAGCCCCTCTTTACCCAGCAAGTCATCGAGAAGATCCACGCTCACTCCAAGGGACTCCCTAGGCTCATCAATCGCCTCGCCCGCGGTTGCCTGCTCGATGCCGCTCTCCATCAAGACCCCCTCGTAGAGGACTCTCACCTTGCCCATGTCCTCTCTGACCTCGAGGCTTGAAACTCCCTCATTCACTCCCGGCTATCAAACCACGATGCGCCCGCAACGGGCGCATCGTGGCCTAATACAAACCCGCCATTTATTCGTAGACAATCCCCGTCAAACTATTCCGGCACGAACAATATGGAAGAGAACCTTTCCCCAGAGGGTCTCCCTGCCCGGGCTCCTCGGCGCCCTCTCTCCGTTCCTGAAGGGACTGCCACAGGATGTGACAGAATTATGCCTGGAAGCGGGGGATTTCGGCCCTGCCAGTATCAGCCAGGGGGTTCTCTTTGGGAAACCGGAAGGCCTGGATAACGTGATTAGTGGTCTGAAGCGGAGGTACGGCTCTTCTATCATAAGCGCCGGTAAGGAGCTGGGGCGCAGGGAGAGGGTGCTGGCCCTGTGGGACCCCTTGAGGGGTGGACGGTATGAGCCGCAGGGTGAGGGTGAAGGCCGCCGGTGATAACCCCCGGTCCATCCTGTGGAAGGGGCGCTGGCACCCGGTAGTTGATATCATGGAGCTCTGGCGGGACACAGGGGAGTGGTGGCAGGGGGAAACCGAGAAGCTCTTCTACCGCTTGAGGCTCTCAGACGGCAGCCTCCTTGAGATATACCGGGCCGGGGAAGAGTGGTTCCTCTACAAGGTCTACGATTGAGGGAGGCGCCATGTTCTGCCATCTTCACGTTCATTCCCCCTTTTCCTTCCTGGACGGTGCCAGCCCTGTGAAGGCCTTGCTGGAGCGGGCATCGTCCATGGGCATGCCTGCCATGGCCATAACCGACCACGACAGCATGGCGGGGGCTATGGCCTTCAGGCAGGCAGCTGAAAGGATGGGCATGAAGGCCATCCAGGGAGTAGAACTGACCCTGGAGGGCGGTTATCACCTGGTTTTGCTGGCCCGGGACGCCACGGGATATTCCAGTATTTCCCGGGCGATAACCAAGGCTCACCTTAGCAGCGAGCGCCTGAAGCCCAGAGCCTCTTGGGAAGATATCTCCCAGGTTGAAGGGGTCTTCTGCCTTTCGGGTTGCCGGAGGGGGGAGATCCCTTCCCTGATCCTCAGGGGCAAGTACCAGAAGGCCCTGGAGGCAGCCCGGCGCTACATCTCCCTGTTCGGCCGGGAGAACTTCTTTTTAGAGATGGAGGCGGCATCGCTGCCCGGTTCCGGGCTCTTGAACCGGGGCCTGAAGGAGATGTCCAGCGTCCTTGGGCTGAGGCTGGTGGCCACCGCCAACGCCCACTACGCGAGGAAGGAAGACTTCCCTGTCCACGATGTGCTTACCTGTGTGAGGACCCTGACCAGGCTGGAGGAGGTCCACCCTGAGCGCAGGCTCAATGCCGAGAACTACCTGAAGAGCCCTGGGGAGATGCGGGAGGCCGTGGGGGAACGAAGCGCCCTGGAGACAGCGGAGTGGATCGCCCGGGAGTGCCAGGCCACCCCGGAACTGGGAAAGAGGCACTATCCTGTATATGGGGTAAAGGAACCCGGGAGACTCCTGGAGCACCTGGTCATGGAGGGAGCCCTGGAGAGATACGGGAGGATCGGCGACAGGATCACTGAGCGGCTCAGGCACGAGCTGGACATCATAGGCCGCCTGGGCTACGAGGACTACTTCCTTCTAGTATGGGACATAGCCCGCCACGCCCGGGAAAAACGCATCCGTTACGCGGGGAGGGGTTCAGCGGCGGATTCCGCCGTGGCATACTGCCTCAGGATCACCGAGGTGGACGCCATAGCCCGGGATCTCTTGTTCGAGCGCTTTCTCAGCGCTGAGCGGGCCGAGAAGCCCGACATCGACCTTGACTTCGATGCCAGGTACAGGGATGACGTGGCCAGGTACGTCACGGAGCGCTACGGTGGGGAGCGGGTGGCATGGACCTGCACATATAACACCTTCAGGGCACGCTCTGCCCTGAGGGACATGGGCAAGGCCATGGGTTACCCGGAGGGGGAGATAGACCGCCTGGCCAAACGCATGCCCTACCTGAGGTCCGATGCCATAAAGGAGGCCATGGACCACTACCCCGAGCTGGGAGGTTCCCATCCTGAGCGATATGGGCTCCTCCTGGACATCTGTGCCCGGGTTTCCTCCTTCCCCAGGCATATACCCATCTAGGAGGGATCGTCATAGGGGGAAGCCCGCTGGATGGCATCGTACCCCTGCAGAGGTCCGCCAAGGGGGTCACCATCACCCAGTTTGACAAGGACGGCATCGAAGACATAGGCCTCATCAAGATGGACCTTCTTTCCTTGAAGACACTGTCGGCGGTGGATACGGCAGTGTCCTCGATCAAGACAGGGGATCCATCCTTCCGGTACGAGGACATCCCCCTGGACGATGCCTCAACCTTCAGGATGCTCCAGTCGGGGCACACCATAGGGGTGTTCCAGCTGGAGAGCCCAGCCCAGAGGAGCCTCCAGTCCCGGCTGGGAGCCAGGGAGGTGGAGGACATTGTATCCAGCGTGGCCCTGATAAGGCCCGGGCCCATCAAGGGGAACATGGTGGAGCCCTTCCTGGCCCGGCGGGCCGGCAGGGAGAAGGTTACCTATCTTCACCCAGATCTCAAACCCATACTGGAGAAGACCTACGGGGTGGTGCTCTTCCAGGAGCAGGTTATCGAGATCGCAACGAGGGTGGGAGGGTTTACCCCCGGGGACGCGGACCGGCTCAGGAGGGCCATGACCCACTACCGCTCCCCTGAGGAGATGGAGGATATCGGGAAGGACTTCGTGGCCAAGGCGGCCTCCCGGGGGGTGCCCGAGGGCACCGCCCGGGAGATATTCCAGATGATGAAGGGATACGCCAGCTACGGCTTCTGCGAGGCCCACGCGGCGGCTTTTGCCAGTACCGCGTACAAGACGGCCTACCTCATCCAGCACTACCCCGCCCACTTCTTCGCGGCCATCCTCAGCAGGCAGCCCATGGGATACTACTCCCCGGCCACCATCACGGTGGAGGCAAGGCGCAGGGGGATTGGGATCCTGCCCTTGTCCATAAACGAGAGCGGGAGGGACTTCCAGGTGGAGGGAGAGGGCATCAGGGTGGCCCTGAGCAGGGTGAAGGGGATCCGCCAGGGAGAGGTGGTGTCCATCCTGAAGGGCAGGCCCTATCCTTCCCTGCAGGACTTCCTGGAGAGGAGGAGGGTATGCCTGGACACCGCGGGCAGCCTCGTGCTGGGGGGTGCCTTCGATGCCCTGGATGACAACAGGAGGGCACTCCTTTGCCAGATCGAGGCATGGAGAAGGGGTTTGAGTTTCCCGGGAAGGCCCCAGGACTTCAGTCATGCCGAGAGGATCCTCCAGGAATATGAGGTCCTGTGTTTGTGGGTAAGCGGCCACTACATGGAGGTCTTCAGGGAGCGCCTCAGGAAGCGGGGGTTTTTAAGCAGCTGCGAACTGGAGAGATTAAGGGATGGATCCCGGGTGAGGGTGGCGGGGCTCCCTGTAAGGCCTCACAGGCCCCCCACCAGGAGCGGGCGTACCGTTGTGTTTCTCTCGCTGGAGGACGAGACGGGGCTTATCGACATCGTTGTGTTTGAGAACATATACCAGCGGTGCGGCCAGTTCATATTCTCCCCGGAGGTCCTGCCCCTAGAGGTCGAGGGCACCCTGAAACGCAGGGGGAGGGGGGGAAGCATAGTGGCCTCCTGGGTAAAGCCAATGGGTCCCGGTGCCTTGGCTTCCTGGGAAGAGGGCCCTGTGCTATAATCAAAACAACCAAAGGAGAACCATTCCAATGGACACAAAGGGATCGACCCGGGGCCACCTGGTGATCCCGGGCCTCCTCATCGTGGGCACCCTGGCGGCTACCGCCGTCCGGATACCGGCCACCAGCTTCCGGGGCTACTTCCACCTGGGAGAAGCCATCATATTCACGGCGGCCCTGCTGTTTGGCCCGTTGACTGGAGCCATAGCAGGCTCCGTGGGCTCGGCCCTGGCTGACCTGGTCCTGGGGGTTCCCGTCTGGGCCCCCTTCAGTTTCGTGATAAAGGGCTTCGAAGGCTTTGTGGTGGGGTTTCTCTCAGGCCAGGCGGAACCGCGCAGGGATGTCGCGGCCATGGCCGCAGGGGGCCTGGTGATGATAGCAGGCTATGCGGTGGCGGTTGCCTTCATCGAGGGCCCTCGAATCGTACCGAGAGAGGTGGCGGGGGATCTCGGGCAGGTACTGGTGGGCGGCATCATTGCCTTCCTGGTGACCAATGCCGTGAGAAGGGCCTATCCCGAGGTGGCTGGCTACAGGGAAGGCCCGGGAAAGCGGAGGTGATACCCGTTGCAGGGAGGAAAACTCCCTCCCGATGTCCTCCGGTCTGTAGTCCTCGGGCGGATACAGAACAGGAACCCAGAGGTCCTGGTCCATGCCTCACTGGGAGAGGACTCCGCCGTCATCGACTTCGGGGACTTCGTGTGCGCCCTGTCGGTGGACCCCATAACAGGGGCTGACGAGGGTGCTGGGTGGCTCGCCGTCCACGTCTCCTGCAATGACGTGGCGGCCAATGGCACCACGCCTGTGGGGGTGCTCCTCTCCGTCTTGTGCCCGGAGGCGGGCTATGCAGAGAGGCTGGAGGCCATCATGACGGATGCCGAGAGGGCTGCCGGCGAGCTGGGGATAGAGATCCTGGGGGGCCACACCGAAGTCATGCCAGGCTTATCCAAACCAATCATAACGGTGACAGCCGTGGGCAAGGCACCCAGGGACCGCCTGGTGACCTCCGGGGGCGCAAGGCCTGGGGACCAGCTCCTCCTCACCAAGGGAGCCGGCATTGAGGGTACCGCAATCCTTGCCTATGACTACGGTGACATCCTGGCGGGCAGGGTGCCCCCGGGCATCCTGGAGAGGGCCCGGGGTTTCGTATCCATGATCAGTGTGGTAAAGGAGGGCATTCTCGCCGCGACGGCCGGGGCCACTGCAATGCACGATGTGACTGAGGGAGGGGTCCTGGGGGCCGTCTACGAGATGGCGGAGGCCTCTGGGACCGGGGTGGAGGTGTGGGCATGCAGCATCCCCATCCTGGAGGAGACCAGGGCCATCTGTGAAGCCCTGGAGGCCGACCCCCTCTCCCTGATCTCCAGTGGCGCCATGCTCATCGCCGCTCGGGAAGGGGAATGCCTCAAGGAACACCTGGAAGCCCAGGGTGTACGGGCCGAGGTCATCGGAAGGTTCACCCCGGGCTCCCAGCGAGTGCTAATCACCGGAAACGGTCCTCGAACCATAGCTCCCCCCCAAGGGGATGAGCTGTGGCGCGTAAGGGCCCGCCTGGATGCCCTCCTGGCGTCCGGGAGCCCTGGAAGGGCGGGATAGGGGATGCTGCTGCTTCTGGCCGCGGTGGCACTGGGCATCTGGCTCCTGGCGGCCGGGGGCGTGAGGGTCATGACCCGTTACGAGCACACACCTCGTTCCCGGGCGGTGTTCCGGGGGCTCGTTCCCTTCGGTATACTGGCGGGCTACTGGGTTACGGTCAGGTACTTCCCGGGGCTGGAGGGCACCCCCTACTTCTGGTTCCTGGCGGCGTTGTTCTTCCTACCCTGTTACACCCTCCTGGCAATTGTCCTGGCAGAGGCGTGGAGGTTCACAGTGCAGCTGGAGTACGAGAGGAAGATATACACCCTCCAGGAGGAGGAACTTCGCCTGGAGGAGGAAATGGAGGCCCTCAGGCGGGCCGGGCGCGGGGAGCCTGTGAGGCGGGAGGATGCTGAGAGGAGAGAGGCCCCGTCCTCAGGTGCCCGGGAGCTCAGGGACAGGGTGGAGAGGTGGAAGCTCCAGGGAGGCTCGGTGAGGGTCAGGACCATGAAGGTTGAGGGATGGGAGAGGGAGATCAGGAAAAGTACCCGGGAGGAGCTGGTGGCCCTGGCTCGGGAGATAGAGAAGTCCCTGGGGCAGGATGGGGACGATGACCAGGCCCACCTGGACCTTGTCAGGAGTTACCTGGCCAGTGAGGAGCCCCGCGAGGCCCCTGGGAACGGCAGGACAGCCCAGGAGGCCGCAGGCCAGGATGCCTTGTTGTACCAGCAGCTGGCTGGCACCCGCAGGGAACTGGCCATGTGGAGGCAAAAGAAAGAGGACTTCTTGAAGAGCAAGATAACCCTGGCATAGGGGGAACGGCCATGAGCGTGATAACCTCTTACACCACCCGCATCCGCCTTAAGACCGGGGAGGGTCAAGACTTCCGGGAGACTGTGGGGTGGTCCCTCTTGGTGGATGCCGTAGAGGCCACCGCCGAGAGCCATGGGGGCCGTGTAGTAAGGTCCATATCGGACTTCTTCGGGCGGGTGCGCCTGTGTGACCTGGCCCTCGTTACTCCGGAGATGCCCAGGGGTGTGGGTGTCGAGGTGGACGAGGCCACGGGGGAGGTATTCTTCCTCTATGACGACTATGGCGGCCTGGAGGAGGCCAGCCGGGACCTGGCAGAGGAGATCTCGCAGAACTTCGCGGCCCTTGCCGTTACCCGGGCCTTCGAGAGCCTCAACTATGAGGTTGAGGTGGAGGAAGTGTCCTCCCCAGAGGGCAGGGAGGTCCTGGTGAGGGGGGGCTTGTGATGCCCCGGATCGAGGCCAGGGTGGGCCGGGGAGGCAGGGTGAAGGTAGACTTCGTGGGGTTCTCCAAGGACAACTGCCTGGCGGAGGCGGCGGTCCTGGAGGCGGCCCTGGCAGAACTGGGCCTTGTGACCTCTCTGGTTGAAAGGAGTCCCAAGAGCGAAAAACAGATCCAGGAGGAGATCGGAGAGGAGGCCTCAAGGAGTGCGGACCCAGAGGGAACCCGTTAGGGTCGTGGCCTCAAAGGGACAGGCCTTTGTGGAGGTGGCCGTGTACCATGACAGGGTGGAGGTCTATGAAAGGTCCGGAGGGGGAGAGGAGGGGCTTCGCCAGGCCCTGGAGGAGCTGGGCCTGGAGGCCTGGACGTGCTTCTCTTCACCCTGCGGCTAGGAGGGGATCCCTTGGCCTACGAGCTGGAGACAGGCTGGATAAGGGAGGCGCTTCTCAAGAGGAAGTCGCTCTATTCCCCTGTCATCTGCTTTGAAACCTCTGACCCCAAGCGCATATACCAGCTGAAGTGCTATCTACTGGAGAACGAGGAGACCAGGGCCGCCGAGAACGTCCTGCTATATGACCAGTGGGACGGCCTCTCCAGGTTGCTTCCTTCGCCATCGGGACCCGTTGCGGAGCCCTACAGGAAACGAGTGGGGGGCTCGCCCTTGACCGCCAGGGCCATGGGGCGGGAGGGCGTTGAGCTGGCCCAGCTCAGGGCGGTGCTCAAGGAGGTTGACCCCTACCTGAAGTCCTCCCGGTCCCTCTTCATCATCCAGAACCTATCCGAGAGCCGGGAGTGGGAGACAGGCCTGCAGAGTGCCCTCAGGGCCTGGGCCATCGACCCCTCGATAATAGCCCGGGGCTCCTCCATTGTGCTGCTTACCGCGGCCACGGACAGGCTTCTGGACGACTTCACCCGCGAGCTGGTCATCACCAAGGAGGTGGACCCCTCCTCGGACCGGGAGAGGGCTTCGATAATATCCGAGCTCTCCAGGGAACTGGATATCCCACTGGATGGGCTCATGGGCGAACTGGTGGTGGCCACCGCGGGGCTGAACCTGCACCAGATGGAGAGCATACTCCTGGAATCCTACCACCGGTGGCAGCGCTTCGACCTCAGGGCCGTGAAGGCACTGAAGTCGGACCTAGTGCAAAGCTCGGGGGTCCTAGAGGCAAGGGATCCCGTATACGGGTTCAGCGATATAGGTGGTTACCAGTCCATTAAGGACTTCGTGAGGAAGTTCATCATCAATGTCATGAAGAATTCGGACAGGGCGAAGCGCTTCGGCCTCTCACTCCCCAAGGGCATCCTGTTCTTTGGACCACCGGGGAACGGGAAGAGCCTCTTTGCGTCTGCACTGGCCACGGAGATCCAGCTGCCCTTCATCAACCTGGTCACTGAGAACATCTACTCCAAGTGGCTGGGGGAATCGGGCCAGCGCATGAAAAATGCCATTCGCATGGCGGAGAAGATGTCCCCCGCAGTTGTGTTCGTGGATGAGATCGACCGTTTCGGTCAAAGGAGCGCCGTGGCGGGAGGCTCGGCGGCGGAGGAGACCCGGAGGGTGTTTTCCCAGTTCCTGGAGTGGCTGGGAAACCCGGAGCGGGGTGCCATGATAGTGGGGACCACCAACGTACCAGGGCACCTAGATGAGGCATTCCTCAGGACCGGCCGGCTGGACTACAAGATCCCCTTCCTCTACCCTGGGGAGAGGGCCCGGCTGGAGGTTCTCCTGGTGCACCTGGGGGTGACGCCAGGTACCCGGCCCAGGGCACCCCTGGGGGAGCCCGAGGAGGAGGTGAGGGACTTCCTGTCCCGGGAGATAGTCCCCAGGACCAAGAACTTCTCCTGCGCCGAGCTGGAAGAACTGGTGACCCGGGGCAAGCGTGTGGCCTTTGACCGCGGGGCCGAGAACCTGGCCAGGGAGGACTTCATCACCGCGGCCAGGAGTTTCCGGGTAGACCACCGCCACAGGGAGGGCGTTATCAGAACCTGCCTGGAGCAGGCAAGGCACTATACGGATGACCAGTCCTTCCTGGATGCCATGGAGGCTGAGATGGAGGTGGACATCTAGGCCTGTTGGACAATCTGGCGCCATTGTTGTATTCTGGGTGGGGCGGCCTGGACGGCCCGCCGGCAGCCCAGGAAGACACAGGACACTTGTAAACTCGATGTGAGGGGGTGTTATGGTGAAGGAGGAAGTCGAGAAGGCCCTGGCCAAGGTAAGGCCCATGCTCCAGGCCGACGGGGGTGACGTGGAGCTGGTTGACGTCGAGGGGGGGCTGGTGAAGGTGCGCCTTAAGGGGGCCTGCGGCGGGTGTCCCATGGCTACCCAGACCCTGAAGCATGGTATAGAGCGCCTCTTGAAGAAGGAAGTGCCCGAGGTGGAGGAAGTCGTCTCGGTGTAACGTAGACGTATAGACGGGACGAGCTGGCGGCGCCTGTGACAACAGTCACGGGCGCCGCATATATTATCGAAGAACGAAAGGGGGGAGATACATAGTGACGCTACCCAAGAACCTCTGCATTGTGAAGACCGCCGACCTGACCTTTGATGAAGTCATTGGCGAGGTTACCAAGCAGGTCATAGCCAGGGGTACCATTGACCTGCTGGCCCACAAGAAGCCGCCTGCCCGGCAGATCATCGATACCGTAGCCTCGGTGAAGATCAAGAGGACCCGGGTTGTGGATGGCAAGGTGATATTTGACGGAGAGGTTGAGGTCAAGGTCATCTACGAAGCGGCCAGGGACGACCAGCCGGTATTCGTCGCAGACATCGTGATACCCTTCTCCGACTTCGTGGACATTGAAGACGCCACGGCTGACGCCAAGATCGTTGTCAAGGCCAGGATCGAGGATGTCGAGGCCGTTCTTACCGGGAAGGAAGTGAACGGCTTCAAGAAGATCCAGGTGACTGTGGTCGTCGAGGTCTTAGTAAAGGTTGTCAAGGAGCGCGTGCTCAAGGTGGCTGTTGATGTCTCGGGGCCCAAGGGGATCGAGGTCAGAAAGGAGATCCTCAACGTACAGAGTACCCTGGCGGTTACTACCAAGCAGATCAACGTCAGGGAGACAGAAAACCTCGACGACCTCTTGAAACCGCCCTTCGTCCAGCTCATCGATACCTTCGCCACGGTTCACATTGAGGACTTCAGGGTCATCAGGGACAAGGTGATCTTCCAGGGCATGGTGCACGTCAAGGTGTTGTATGCCACAAAGACCCAGCAGGTTGTGGTGCTGGCCGAGGATATCCCCTTCAGGGACTTCATTGATGTGCCAGGGGCGGAGCCCGGGGCTGACGTGGATCTGGACGTGGAAGTTGAGCACATTACGGTCACGGCAGAAGACCGGGACGATGATAATCGCAAGGAGACCATCACCAAGACGGTGATACTCAAGGTCACCGCCAGGGTGCTGGAGAAGAAGACCATCCGGGTGGTCACCGACGTCACGGGTGTCCCGGGCATAGAGGTAACGAAGCAGCTGGTCAGGGTGGAGGAGGTCATCGGCGAGCAGACAGCCCAGGTCATTGTCAGGGAGGTCCTTAATCCGGAACCGCAGAACAAACCCTGCATTGTACAGGTCATTGACTGCCGGGCCTTCGCGAAGATCACCAACGTCGAGGCGCTGGTCGACAAGGTTGTCGTAGAGGGCGAGGTGGAGATAAAGGTTATCTATGAGAGCGAGGCCCAGGCCGCCCACGTGCTGTCGGGTGTGTTCAGCTTCTCGACCTTCGTGGACATCCCAGGTGTCACTCCAGACCTCGAGCCGTCCGCCTCTGTGAGCGTTGTGGATGTCACCTGCCAGCTCCAGAACGGTCCTCGCAGTCCCGTTGATGTCCAGGCGGTGCTGGTCGTGGACGTGCGTGTGGCGGTATCTCGCCAGATCAGGGTGGTCCTGGCGGTCTTCTGCCCTCCGAAACCCGTTGACTTCGTCTGCCTGGCAGTGGTGACGGCAAACAGGGTGAATGTACGGAGCGGGCCTGGTACGCAGTTCCCAGTGATAGGCCAGGTGAACCTGGGTGACAAGGTGACCATACTGCAAGAGGTCGGAGCCTGGAGAAAGGTCCAGGTGCCAGGGCTCGGAGGCGTGGTGGGGTTCATCTTCGGCCGGTTCGTTCGCTGCATAGAACCCCTCGGCTAACGGTTGATGGCCCACGCGAGAGGCCTGCGGAGAGGATCCGCGGGCCTCAGCGAGGGATGGCTCCGGCGGTAAGAACGAAAAGGGGCTATCCTGGGCGGGTCTTGGGTAGAAACCCTGGTGCCTGGGGCAGCCCTGCCTTTTACCACTGGCCGGATATGATCTCTACCAGGCACTGGACTATGGCGGGGTCGAACTGGGATCCGGCCTTGTCCTCGAGCTCCTGGATGGCTTCCTCCGGTGTCACCGCCGGCCTGTAGGGCCTCCCGCTGATCATGGCCTCATAGGCGTCTACCACCGCCAGGATGCGGCACTCCATGGGTATGCTCCTGCCTGAGAGCCCTTCGGGATAACCGCTGCCATCCCACCACTCGTGGTGGTGGAGGATGAGGTCAGCTATGTGGCAGAGCTCCGGTGAGTTCCGGGCTATGCGGTAGCCTATTACCGGGTGCTGGCGGATCTCTTCCATCTCATCCTCGGTGAGGTGGTCCTTTTGGAAGAGGCTCTGGTCACGCACGCCTATCTTTCCCAGGTCGTGCACCTCCGCCAGGAGAGCTAGGTTAGACATGATCCTTATGGGCAGGCTCAGCGACTGTCCCACACGAGAGCACAGATCTGACACCCGTTCCAGGTGGCCTTCACTGGCGTAGACCCGGGTGGCCAGGATCGCGCGGAGGGCCTTCACCATGCCATGGGAGGCGCTGGTGGTACGGTGCATCTTGTCCCGGTACATGTTCCTGTCCGCCAGGTTGAAGACCTCCTCCAGCGGGGCGGAAGGGTTGTAGGTAGTGGCCATCCCCAGGGAGATGCTGATGGGCAGTTCGGGGTGGGCTTCGCTGTAGGAGCGGCAGGCTTCTTCCAGGCGGGCGCAGAGCGTCTCGGCTATTATCTCAGTAGTCCGGGGCAGTATCACCGCGAACTCGTCCCCTCCCATGCGCGCCACCACATCCGTATCCCGGAAGCACTTCTTGAGGAGGTCAGCCAGGGTCCTGAGCATTTCGTCGCCCTTCAGGTGGCCCATGGTGTCATTGACCAGTTTGAGCCCGTCTATGTCAGTGCTCACCAGCGTTACCGGGTACTCACCGCTCTCCTGGAGCCTCTGCATCGCCTCTTCGAAGTGGGCCCTGTTGTGCAATCCCGTGACGGCATCGTGGAAGGTTAGGTGTCTTACCGATTCCTCTGCTCGCTTCCGCTGAAGGGTGTTGGAGATGAGCTCCCCAACCACCCTGAGAAGCCCGGAGTTCTCCGACAGCCACGGGTTGGGTGCCCTTATCCATTCAAATCCGGCGAAACCTGCCAGGGTTCCCCCGCACACCATGGGGACCACTATGATTGAGTAGATGCCCTGGGACATCCAGCGCTCCTTCTCAATCCTGGCCTCTCCGGGCATGCCCTCCACCATGGGCACCACTATGGTCTCATTGGACATGATCCTCTGGCAAAACCACGGAAGGGAGTCCACGAAAGTCCCCCTTAACTCCTCCCTCTGGGACGGGATTCCCTCCCGGCACCACTCGTAGGCGCTGTCCATCCTGGTGCCTGCCTCCGAAAACAGCAGGACGTATGCCCTGTCAACCTCGAGGAATTCCCCGATCCGCTCCAGGGCCCTGGTGATGTACTCGTCCATGCGCTCCGCTGGAAGGCTTATGAGCTCTGTGGATATTCCGGCGATGAGGTTCTCAAACTTGTACCTGAAGGCCAGGTCCATTTCCGCCTTCTTGCGGTCGCTGATATCAATTGCCATCTCATAACGCACCATCTTGCCGGTGGGCCAGGGGATGGCCCTGTCTATGCAGCGGTACCAGCGCCCATTGAGCGAGTTGTGGAACTCCCACACGTGGGGCTGCCCCAGCTTCTCGCCAAAGATAATGTGATTGGTGCAGAAGGAGCAGGGGCTGTCCCCTTGCTGCAGGGCCCTGTAGCATACCTGGCTGGCGACTCCTCCCATGGCCGCCTTGGCGGCTTGGTTCGCGTAGAGTATCTCATAGGTATCCGGGTCCACCACGTAAACGATCTCGTCTATGCTGTCGAAGATCGATACCAGCTGCTGGTGCTTGAGGCTCAGTTCTTCCTCCATCATCTTGCGCTCGGTGACGTCCCGGGCTATGCCCTCCACCGCCACCAAGTGGCCCTGGCTGTCGTAGATAGGGTGGAGGTGTTGCTCCATCCACCGGGTGCCGTGCTCCTGCTGGCAAGACATGACGATGGTGCCCCCAAAGTCCATTTTCCCCAGGTTCTCAGGGCAGGTTATGGCCTCGGGCAGGAGTGCCTTCCACACGGAGGGGTCACGATAATAATCCCCTGGTTCATGGCCGGTGACGGTCTTGGCAGCGGGGCTCACATACTCGAACCCCTGGTCAGGCTTCAGTCGAAACCGGTAGATCACGTCACTGGCGTTCTCCGCCAGGAGGCGGAAGAGGGCTTCGCTGGCCTCCAGCGCCGCTTCCCTCTCACGCTCCCGGGTGACATCGCGAAACACCATGATAACGCCGGTTATGGTGCCGTCGGTGTCCCGGATGGGGGAGGCGCTGTCAGCTATGGAGCGCACCGTGCCATCCTTGGCCACGAGGGCGGTGTGGTTTGCCAGTCCTACAATGCGGCCCTCCTTGAACACCCTGGTGATGGGGCTCTCCACTGGCCGGAGGGTCTTCTCGTTGTGGATCCTGAATACCTCATTCACAGGCCGCTCTACGGCTTCCTCCTGGGACCAGCCTGTGAGAGCCTCCGCCACGGCGTTCAAGAGGACTACCCGCTCACTGGTGTCCACCACTATGACGCCATCGCCTATGCTGGCCAGGGTCACCGCCAGTCTTTCCTTTTCATAGGCGATGGCCTGCTCGGCAAGTCTCTTGGCCGTGATGTCCAGGGCCATTTCGATCATGTAGGACAACTTGCCGTTATCGTCGAAAACGGGAACGCCGTGGACCTCAACGTACACGGCGTCACCGTTTTTGTCCATGTGCTTGTGCTCCACAACTACTGACTTGCCCGTCCTGGCGACCTCTCTCAGCGGGCAGGGATGATCAGATTCTGAACAAGGTGTGTCCCTGTGGTGGGTGAGCTGGTAACAGAACAACTCACCCTCTCCAGCCCCGCCGCAGACCTTCATGGTGCTCTCGTTGGCCAGGGCGACACTGTGATCGACGTTCAGGACCAAGAAGGGAAAGGGGATGGCGTTGATGACGGTGGAAAGGAAGCGGTCTTGTGCCAGGTTTTGCTGAGCAAGCCACGAGCCGTTATGGCACTTGTTTCCAGGTCCAGGGTCCGACCCCATAGACTCTACCCCCTAATGCCTACAATCTTGTTCTGGTCCCCTCCACCGCAAACCTTGTCGAAAAAACCGTATCTCGAATTGCCAGAGTCTATTCTCCTTATAGGCAGTTTTTTCCTGCTCTTAATCGTGTATTTCATCATATTTTTAGTTTTCCCTAGATACCCAGTACATGTAAGAAAGGGCCCGTCACCTGTAGGAGCATATCGACATCTTTCGACAAAAAAGTTAAAAGTGGGAAAGAATATCCCTTCCCCCTGGGTTTCACAGGGTTCGCCGCAGGCAACCTAGAAGGCCCCGCCCTGAGGCGGGGCCGGAGCGTGTCTAGGCCCGGTTAGGAGCGAAGGAGAGGGCGAGTGAGGCAGGTAGGGCCTCCCGTAGCCGTGACTGAGATTTGCTGGCCCGTGTACTCGTGCACCCGGCACCCGTGCTTGATGAGGCGAGCCTTCGTCACGGGGTTCCCAGAGTGAAGCACCACGTTCCTGGGGGAGATGGCCAGGACGTTTGGCCCCAGGCTGTCAAATTCCTCATCCGGTACGGTTACCGTGTCTATGCCGCGAGCCTCGAAGAGCTCCAGGAGTTGGATAGGGGCGAGCCTCGGGTAAACCACTGCCAGGTCACGGTCCACTGGGGAAATAACTGACATCAGGTGGAGAACATGTCCTGCACCCAGGTAGTGAGGGAGGTGGATCTGGATGACATCCCTGGTGACGAACCCTTCCATGACAGCCTTGATCTGGCGGTAGGCCTCGTGGTTTGTCCTGTAGGAATGACCGATGAGAAAGGTGTCGGGGTCAAGCCACAGGGTGTCCCCGCCGTCCACCGTGGCATCGCCGTGGACCGAGAAGAGTATGGGAATGCTGAGCTTGGCCATAGCCCGGGCAGTGTACTCCTCCTCTCCTTGCCTCAAAGGATTACCTGACCGGCACATGATGGCTCCTCTCGGGGTCATTATTGAGGCATCATGTGTAAAGAGGGGTTCCCGCTTCTCAGGGTGGACCTCATCCTGGTCTATGACCTCGGCACCCTCGCTCCGGAGGATGCTGGTGAAGGCGTCATGCTCCGCCTGAGCCGCCTCAAGGTCAGGCCTGCCTGGGTAGCCCCAGAGTTTGTATTGCTCCATGTTAGAGAACTCCACTCCGGGTCTTCTAACCAGCACCTTCTTCAGCGGCGAGCATTCATCAGACACACCATAGGTTTGCATCACTTCCACGGCCTCCCTTCCTGTAGTGGGCTCTGGGCATGGATCGAGCATAACATGAAACATGCTCGGGACGGAAGGGTGATGGCCCAGATTTGCCAAAGCACCTGGTGGTGAAGAGGGGTTTGGGGCAGTATGGAGAAGAGGCTACAGAAACATGCCAGATCCCCGGAAGGGGCCCCAGGAGGACGCCATGGAGACGTTGATCGAGATGAAGGCAGCTGTCATGGATGCTATAGACGCCAGGGCCAGTGACATCCTGGCCCTGGGGAACCGCGTTTTCCAGATGCCTGAAATGGGGTACCGGGAGCACGACACGGCGGCCATGGCGGCGGGGGTGCTCCGGGGCCTGGGGCTGGAGGTCCAAGAGGGCCTGGCCATTACGGGGGTGAAGGCCATCGCCCCCGGCCTGGCTTCCAGGCCCTGCGTGGGCGTTTTCGGCGAAATGGATGCTGTGGTGTGCCATGCCCATCCAGGTGCCCACGCTGACACCGGGGCAGTTCACGCCTGTGGGCACAACGCACAGGTTGCCGCCATGGCGGGGGTGGCCATGGGCCTTATCGAGTCTGGGGCGATATCCCATCTGGATGGCTCGGTTAGGTTCATGGCGGTCCCGGCCGAGGAGTACGTGGAGATGGAGGCCAGGGCTCACCTCAGGAGGCGGGGCCGGATCGCCTTCTTCGGGGGAAAACAGGAGATGATACACCGGGGGCACCTTGATGATGTGGACATGGCAATGATGTTTCACCTTGACTCGGACGTGCCTGAGCGCAGGGTGAGGCTGTGCAGCGCGAGCAACGGCTTCATAGGAAAGATGATACGGTACACCGGGCGGGAGGCACACGCCGGGTCCAACCCGCACAGAGGCATCAACGCTCTCAATGCGGCCATGCTGGGGCTCATGGGTATACACGTGCAGCGAGAGACCTTTCGTGACTGGGACAACATAAGGGTACACCCTGTGCTCACAAAGGGGGGGGATCTGGTCAACATAGTCCCCTCGGACGTCAGGATGGAGACATACGTTCGCGGCAACACCATGGAGGCCGTCGCGGAGGCCTCAGCCAAGGTAGACCGGGCGCTCCAGGCTGGTGCCTATGCTGTGGGGGCTTCTGTCCACATTGACAACATGCCAGGTTACTTGCCCCTGGAACCCGATGCCGAGCTCAACCGGGTATTCATGGAGAACGCCCGGGCCATCCTGGGCCATGATGCCGTCACGCCGGGCTCGGTCATGATGGGATCAACAGACATGGGGGATGTCACGCACATTATGCCGGGCATTCACCCCATGGTAGGCGGCACAACGGGGCAGGCGCATACCCGTGACTTCAGGATCGTTGACGAAGAAATGGCCTACATAATCCCGGCGAAGATAATGGCCATGACGGTACTGGATCTCCTCCATCCCCGGGGGGGCAGGGCCAGGGCTATTCTGGGGGCCTTTAGAGCGAGGATTGCCAGGCAGGGGTATGCCGGGGAGTGGGAGAGATACATTGGGTGAAATGGGTTGGAAGGGGGTGTGGTCCTTGCCGGAAGAGGGCATCCATGAAGACCTGCTCTACAATACTGCTGAGGAGGCTACCTTCGTGGAGATCCCGGTGAGGTTCGGGTGGCTGGACCCAGACGAGCAGCGCAGGCGCGGCAGGTACCTTGAGGAGATTACAGAGGAGAGCCCTAAATAGGGTCATATTGGGCCCCCCGAGCGGGGGCTTTTCCATTTGGTTACATGGTTCAGGATATGGAAGGGGGAGCAAGGGATTGGATGAGACTGGCCCGAGTTAACATAAAAAGGGGGCGCAACCGGTATTATCCCTGGCAGGAAAGATTGCACGGGTTTGCCGTAATGCGGGGTCCCCACCTATACTTGTAGAACGGGCGTTGCCCGAAATCAAGCGAAAGGAGGGTTGATATGAACAGGAGAAAGATGGCATTGGTGGTCGCCATGGTGCTAACCTTGCTGCTGAGCATTTCCGCGGTATCCATGGCTGCCACTCCTTGCTCCAGCGGTAAGCTCACCTACTTCAACGGGAAGGTTACATATCGTCTCACCCCGATTTCCCCTGGCTCGGGGAGACTCACCACCCTGTACCGGTACGGAAACACCTACAGGGTGGTCATCACTGTCCCCAGCTCCCCCAAGGCGCCAGCGCCAGTACCGGCGCCTGCTCCTGAACCGCAAGCGCCCCCAAGGCCGAGTCCTGAGCCTGAGCCGCAGGAGCCGTCAACCGGGTCTAGACCGGCGTTCCTGTCCCAGGAGGAGGCCTTGATGCTCTCCCAAGTAAACCAGGAGAGAGCCAAGCAGGGGCTAGCCCCCCTTGTGGCGGACACCAAGCTCACGCAGCTGGCCCGGCAGAAGAGCCAGGATATGGTGAACAAGAACTACTTCTCCCACACTTCCCCCACGTACGGGTCCCCTTTTGACATGATGAAGGCCGCAGGGGTCCGGTACAGGACTGCCGGGGAAAACATCGCCTGTGCGCCCAGCACAACCCGGGCACATACGGCCTTGATGAACAGCCCCGGGCACAGGGCGAATATCCTCAACCCCGCCTTTACGCACGTTGGAATAGGGATAGTCAAGGGTGGTTCCTGTGGGATGATGTTCACCCAGATGTTCATTGGACAATAAGCAGGATGGTCCAGGTATCAAGCGAGGGGAGGGCTCCGGCCCTCCCCTCATAAGATCCTGGCATGTAGAAAGGGAAGCCCTCCCGGACTTCCCTCGCAGGTGGTGGGCGGCACTGGGGTCGAACCAGTGACCTCCTGCTTGTCGAGCAGGCACTCTGACCAGCTGAGCTAGCCGCCCGAAACTTCCTGGAGGCGACGCCCGGATTCGAACCGGGGATAAAGGATTTGCAGTCCTCTGCCTTACCGCTTGGCTACGTCGCCTCGGGAGCCGGCTCTCGCCGGCCTGGAAAAATGGAGCGGAAGACGGGATTTGAACCCGCGCCCCTCGCCTTGGCAAGGCGATGCTCTACCGCTGAGCCACTTCCGCACGATTTCTTGGTGCCGCAGGCCAGAGTTGAACTGGCGACACGCGGATTTTCAGTCCGCTGCTCTACCAGCTGAGCTACCGCGGCGCACCCAGTATCTTCTGCGACGGCCTTGAGTGTTCCTCCTGCCCTCGCACACAACCTAATGGCGGAGGCGACGGGATTCGAACCCGCGATCTACAGATCGACAGTCTGTCATGTTAGGCCTCTACACCACGCCTCCGGTTAAAAGGAGCCTTGAACTCTGATGGTGGGCGAAACAGGGCTTGAACCTGTGACCTCCTGCTTGTAAGGCAGGCGCTCTCCCGCTGAGCTATTCGCCCTTGGGCTTGTTTCACATCGAAAGCAAGCCGCGCCGCACCGCGCTTATTGATTATAGCATAGAAGGGTTTTGGAGTAAAGGAAGGCTTGACCACTGGATATTGGGCTTCTATGCTGGCGTTCTGTCCCAGTGGAGCCTTCTAGCTACTGTATACAAAAATCTGGCCGCACATATAATAGTACAGCAGTGTTGGATGGCTTGGGAGGGGAGTAAATGGCATTGCTTTCCATTGCCGCCTCTAGGCATATCGATCAGGTACGGCGCCGTCTCGACGGTGAGCTCAAGGGCCTTGAGCGAGAAGGCTTCAACATAGATATCATTGAGACCAGCAGGGGATACCTCACGTTCCTGGGGTGCAACGTGGAACGGCAGAACCCGGCGTTGCTCTCCACCAGGGACATTGTCATGTTGTGCCGGCACTACGTGGCGAATGCCCTCTCGGATCTCATCATCGAGGATTGGGAGGGCATGCTGGTACGAAAGATCATCCGCCAGAACTACCAGCACCTTAGTCCTGAGGAGCAGGATGCGGTGTTCGGCAATGTAGAGGATAGCCTTGAGGACACCTCCGGCAGCAGGGGCATCATCTGGCGGATTACGCGTAAAGCCAAGGTCCTGAACAAGCTCCTTGAGTACCTGGACCTTAACGATGTGCTCATCCTGGACGGGTTTGTAACGTTCCGGCTCAAGGACTACCTGGAAGAACTGGAAGAGGTAGTGGACCAGGCTGTAGACGAGTACCTCCTGGATAGGGAGTACCAGGAGTTCATCAAGCTCCTGAGGCACTTTGCTGGCCTCCAGGAACCCAAGGCGGAGCGGATCCACGTCTTCCTGCGCCCGGGGGGAAACTTTCGCATGCGGGACCAGAACGGGCGGACTATCGAGGACGAATTCCTGAGCCACTGCGCCCGGGACCTGGTGGGTGAGGGTATCGAGTGCGAGGATGTGCTCATTAGCTCCCTGGTGACCCTGGCTCCTGCCCGGGTGGTGATCCACAGGGGAGGGCATTCCCTCTCCCGGATGGGGACGGAGACCCTGAAGGGTGTTTTCGGGAAACGGCTGGAACTCTGTGATGGCTGCTCATGGTGCCGGGGAGAACCATCGGGCGAGAAGATAACCTGAGCAAGAAAGCCTAGGCGGGTCTCACTTCCACCTGGAGGTGAGGCCTTTAAGTTTTCTCAAGAACGGGGCACGAAGCCGGGTGATATAAGTAAAGGCTATAAAGGCCCAGGGATTTTGTTATTTGAAACCCCTTGATACAGGCTAGGTGGCCTGCCTCAGTTGACATTGGCGGCTAGCAGTGCCTATAATACCGTGTAATAGAGCAAAAGGCGATGACGGGGCAGACCCTGGTTGATGGCGCCAGCAGAGAGGAGGACCCCTAGGGCTGGAAGGGTCTCCTGGACTGTTCACCGGGCACCACCCCCTGAGCCGGCCGGCGAAAGACCGGCCCGCCACCGAGCGTTACAGGGCTTTGAGCGGGCGCCAAGGCGCCAAGAAGGGTGGAACCGCGGGAAAGAAGACTTCCCGTCCCTTTGGGACTGGAAGTCTTTAATGATTCTCAGGGAGGCGTAAACGTTGAGCGAAAGCATAGTGGTGACGTTCCCGGACAAAAGCAAGAAGCAGTACCCCAAGGGGGTAACCCCAGGCGAGGTAGCCAAGTGTATCGGTACAGGGCTTACCAAGGCGGCCCTGGCGGCTGAGGTCAACGGTGAACCGGTGGACCTGGGAACCGCCATTTGCGGGGACGCCTCAGTCCGGATTCTTACCTTCGAGGAGCCTGAGGGGAAGAGGGTGCTCTGGCACAGCGCCTCCCATGTGCTGGCTGAGGCGGTCAAAACGTTGTTCCCCGCCGCACGCCTGGCCATCGGTCCTGCCATTGACGATGGGTTTTACTATGACTTCGATGTCCCCAGCCCGTTCACCCCTGAGGACGTGGATAGGATAGAACAGGAGATGGCCAGGATTGTCCGGGAGGATGCTCCCTTTTGTAGGAGAGAGGTCTCCGGCGAGGAGGCCAAGGTCCTTTTCCAGGAGGAACCCTACAAGCTGGAACTCCTCCAGGACCTGGACGGGCCACCCAGCGTCTATACAAGCGGAGCCTTCACTGACCTGTGTGCCGGGCCCCATGTTCCATCGACCGGAAGGATCAAGGCGTTTAAGCTTCTGAGCGTGGCGGGTGCCTACTGGCGGGGGGACGAAAAGCGTCCCATGCTCCAGCGAATCTACGGGACGGCCTACCCCAACAAGGCAGATCTCGAGGCCCACCTGGAGCGCATGGAGGAGGCACGCAGGAGGGACCACCGGAGGCTCGGCAGGGACCTCGATATCTTCTCCATCCAGGAGGAGGCTGGTCCTGGGCTGGTCTTCTGGCATCCCAAGGGAGGAACCGTCCGCCAGCTGGTAGAGGACTTCTGGAGGGCGGAGCACCGGCGCCGGGGATACGACATCGTATTCAGCCCGCACATCGCCCGGGTGGGCCTGTGGAAGATCAGCGGCCACTGGGACTGGTACAGGGAGAGCATGTACTCCCCTATGGATGTCGATGGGGTGGAATACCTCATCAAGCCCATGAACTGTCCCTTTCACATCCTCATGTTCAACTCCTCCACCCGCAGTTACAGGGACCTGCCCTTGAGGTGGGCTGAACTAGGTACGGTGTACAGGTACGAGAGGTCAGGCGTGCTCCATGGAGCCTTGAGGGTGCGGGGTTTCACCCAGGATGACGCCCACATCTTCTGCCGGCCTGACCAGCTGGAAAGCGAGATAATCGGCGTGATTGACCTGGCACTATATATGATAAGGGTGTTCGGGTACACGGACTACGAGATCATGCTCTCGGTGAGGGACCCGGAAAACAAGGCCAAGTACATAGGAAACGACCAGGTATGGGCCATGGCTGAGCAGGCGCTCCTGGACGCCCTTAAGGCTAGCTCCTTACCGTACGTGGTGGGGGAGGGCGAGGCCAAGTTCTACGGGCCGGCCGTCGACATCACCCTGAAGGATGCGCTGGGGCGTGGCTGGCAGGGCCCCACCATCCAGGTGGACTTCAACCTGGCTGAGAGATTTGACATAACATACATGGGTGAGGACAATCGCCCGCACAGGCCTGTGATGATCCACAGGACGGTGCTGGGCTCCATGGAGAGGTTTGTGGGGGGCCTACTGGAGCACTACGCGGGGGCTTTCCCCCTGTGGCTTGCCCCGGTACAGGCAAAGGTGATCCCCATCACTGAACGGAACCACACCTACGCAGGAGAGCTTGTGGACCTACTACGAGCTATGGACATCAGGGTAGAGGCGGACCTCCGTAACGAGAAGGTTGGATACAAGATCAGGCGGGCGGAGATGGAGAAGATCCCGTACATGCTAGTAGTGGGCGACAGGGAGCAGGACGCCAGGGCTGCCGCCCTCCGGAGGCGGGGCGAGGGCGACCTGGGCTCCAAGCCCGTGGAGGAGATCATCGAGAACCTGGTCCATGAGTCCCGGCCGCCGCGGTCTCGTTGACGCTCGTCGCCCATGTGTGATATACTTCAAGACGGCAATTCAGGCTAAGAAGAAGCATCCAGCTTCTCACCTTACGACGCCACGGGCTGTCAGTAAGGTTCTGCCAGGCGGACCCCCGGTGCGGGGCGGTCATTTTGGGTCCTAGGCGGGTGAGAGGCTCACCCGCCTTTTTCAGTGCCAACTATCACAGGGAGGTGACCGGCTATAAAAGACCTGCGGGTTAACGAGGCTATCCGTGCCCGCGAAGTCAGGCTTGTGAGCCCCGACGGTGAGCAGCTCGGCATCGTGCCTATCAAGGACGCCCTGAGAGTGGCTATGGAAAAGGGCTTCGATCTCGTGGAGGTGGCGCCTAGCGCCAAACCGCCGGTGTGCCGCATTATGGACTACGGGAAGTACAAGTACGAGATGTCCAAGAAGGAGCGAGAGGCGCGCAAGAAACAGAAGACCGTAACCGTCAAGGAAGTGAAGATGCGCCTTTCCATTGAAGACCATGATTTTGACGTGAAGATGAAGAACGCGCTGAGGTTCTTGCAGGACGGAGACAAGGTTAAGGTCACCATCATGTTCAGGGGGCGGGAGATCGTCCATGCAAACCTGGGAAAGGTCCTGCTTGACCGTATGGCGCAGAGACTCCAGGATGTTTCCGTTGTGGAACGGCCCGCCAAGGTCGAAGGTCGCAACATGGTGATGATCCTCACTCCAAGGCAGAATTGACCGGGGAGGCGGGTTTGATGCCCAAGATGAAGACTCACAGGGGGGCTGCGAAGCGCTTCAGGGTGACGGCCACGGGCAAGGTGGTCCACGCTAGGGCTGGCAAGAGCCACAAGCTCACGAAGAAGAGCGCCAAGAGGAGGCGCACCCTGAGGCATGAAGGGGAAGTGAGCCCGGCGGAGTCCCGGCGACTGAAGCGATTGATCCCGTACATGTAATGAAGGGGGCTTAACGAGGATGCCCAGGGTCAAGAAGGGTGTTACGAAACGGGCAAGACATAAGAAGGTACTGAAACTGGCCAAGGGATACTGGGGCCGGAAGGGCAAGATCTTCCGGGCAGCCAATGAGACGCTCCTGAAGGGGCTTTGGTACTCCTACCGTGACCGGCGGGCCATCAAGCGGGAGTTCCGGAAGCTGTGGATAGCCCGGATCAACGCCGCGGCGAGGCATAACGGCCTCACCTACTCCCGTTTCATGAGCGGGCTAAAGAAGGCAGGGGTAGAGGTAAACCGCAAGATGCTGGCAGACATGGCTGTGCATGACGCCGAGGCCTTCGGGCAATTGGTGGACAAGGCTAAGAGCAGCCTAGCCTAAATGGGGTTTCCTTCAGGGGGTGGAGGCCACGGAGGAGCCACTGAAGCTACGAGCGGGAATGGACCCCGCACGTGTTCTTGTCTTGAGTTTTGCGCTTGCGATCACTGTGGGGACTGTCCTCCTATTAACACCCGCCGCCACGGTTCCAGGGCGGAGTACTGACTTCATAGAGGCGCTCTTCACAGCGACATCGGCGGTGTGCGTCACAGGGCTAATAGTGGTGGACACCGCTTCTCACTGGACACCTTTTGGACAGGCTGTGATACTTGCTCTCATCCAGGTGGGCGGGCTTGGCATCATGACCATGTCCACCATGTTCGCGCTCCTCCTGGGCAGGCGGATCACCTTCAGGCAGCGGGTGGTGATCCAGGCCTCCACAGGCCAGTTCACCTTCGGTGGCCTCGTGCGCCTGGTGAAGTACATCCTCCTCTTTACCCTGGCCTTCGAGGGCGCCGGCGCCGTGCTCTTGGCATTGCGTTTCGCCCGGGACTTTCCCCTGGGGAGAGCCCTCTGGATGGGCATTTTCCATTCTGTGTCCGCCTTCTGCAACGCCGGCTTCGACATAACCGGCGTTAGTTTCACGCCCTATGTCTCCGATCTCTACATCAACATCGTTATTCCCTCCCTCATAATCCTGGGGGGTCTTGGTTTCTTCGTTGTCCTGGAGATCTGGACGGGCAAGGGGCGGCCTTCCTCCCTTCATACCAGGCTGGCGCTGAAGGGGACCTTGTTCCTCCTGGCCGTGGGGTTCCTGGCGGTCCTGGTTCTGGAGCACGGCAACCCCTCCACCATGGGGAATCTGGGGTGGGGCGGTAAGATCATGGGGGCTTGGTTTCACTCCGTAACCCCTAGAACAGCGGGGTTCAACACACTTCCCACGGGGGATCTAAGGCCGGCCACACTCTTCATTACCATAGCACTGATGTTCATCGGAGGGTCCCCTGGGGGCACGGCGGGGGGCATCAAGACCACGACCTTCTTCACGCTGGTCGCTGTGGTAGTCTCCGCCATCAAGGGCGCGCCTGATGTGGAGGTGATGGGCAGGAGGCTTGGCCTGGAGGTTGTGAGGCGAGCCATGGGTGTGTTGGCCATTTCCCTGGTGATGGTGTTCTCCTGCATCCTGGTGCTCACCATTAGTGAGTCTATGGACTTCCTGCAGGTAGTCTTTGAAGTATTCTCGGCCTTCGGCACGGTGGGACTCTCCACAGGCATAACATCGCAACTGAACACCGCAAGCAGGCTGGCGGTGATCGCCACCATGTTCGTGGGGCGTGTGGGCCCCCTGACGATGGCCATGGCCATAGCCGCTCCGCCCACGGGCGGAATGCGTCGGTTTCCCGAAGAGAGGATAATGGTAGGCTAGATGGGGGGCTAAACACGTGCGCAAGGATTTCGCCGTTATCGGCCTGGGACGGTTCGGAGCCAGTGTTGCGGAGGAACTGCAGGAGATGGGCCACTCGGTGCTGGGTGTGGATATCAGTGAGGCCCAGGTGAACGCACTCATGCACGTCTTAACCAAGGTGGTCCAGGCAGACACCACCGACGAGGAGACCCTGAAGAACCTGGGTTTACGGAACTTCGATGCGGTGGTGGTGGCCATCGGCCACGAGATCCAGGCCAGCATCTTGACGACTCTACTCCTCAAGGAGATGGGCGTGAAGTACATAGTGGCCAAGGCCGCAACTGACCTGCATGCCAAGGTTCTTTACAGGGTGGGGGCCGACCGGGTGGTGTTCCCAGAGCGGGAGATGGGCCACCGGATCGCCAGCAACCTGGTTTCCACCAACATCCTTGACTACATAGAACTCTCGCCCGAGGTCAGTCTTATGGAGGTCACCGCCAGGGGGCATCTGGCATCCAAGAAGCTCAAGCAGCTGGATCTCAGGAACCGCTTTGGCATAAACGTCCTGGCCCTTAAGCGAGGCCAGGAGGTGAACGTGTCGCCCAAGGCCGATGACTACGTGAATGAAGGGGATGTCCTGGTGGTTGTTGGGCCCAACAATGGCCTGCAGAAGGTGGGCAATCTCTGTGACAAGGGATGAGGTAATCTCCAGCGTGGACAACCCCAAGGTGAAGGCCGCCCGGCAGCTCGGCATGAGGAAACACAGGAGGCGCCAGGGCATGTGCCTGGTGGAGGGACCTCACCTGGTTGGTGAGGCGCTCCAGGCTGGGGTGAGTGTATCTACGGTGTTTTTCCAGCCTGACCGCGCGGACGAGGAGGCAGGCAGGCTCCTGGATACCGCCAGGAAGAGGGCGGTGGAGGTTCTCGCTGTTAGCGAGAGGGTGATGGCATCCCTCTCCGAGACCTCTTCCCCTCAGGGGCTCGTGGCTGTGGCCCGGGTTCCCTCCTACCGGCCCGAGGACGTGCTGCGTGCCACCAATCCCCTGGTCGTGGTAATGGACGGGGTGCAGGACCCGGGGAACGCAGGCTCAATGATGAGGACGGCCTGTGCCATGGGGGCATCTGGGGTTGTGGCAGGTTCCGGCGCTGACCCCTTCGGGCCCAAGAGCCTCAGGGCATCCATGGGTGCCACCTTCCGGATCCCGGTGGTCAGCGCGGAGGACATGGGGATGTGCCTGGGCTGGCTGGCCTCCCGTGGCCTAAGGCTGGTGGCGGCGGACCCGCACCGGGGAACCCAGTGTCACGAGGCCAGGTTGACAGGTCCCCTGGCGCTGATTATCGGGAGCGAGGGATCCGGGCTTACCCCTGTGGCCCACTCCATGGCCGAGGACACCGTGCGGGTTCCCATGTCCGGGCGGGCTGAATCCTTGAACGTCACCGCGGCCCTGGCCATACTGCTCTACGAGGCGTGGCTCCAGCGTTCTGGAGCGCGGTAGCCCTGACGCCTCGTTTTCCCCCGCAATGACCTGGGCATTACCGCCTTCCTCCAGTCAAACCCTAGGTAGACTGGTACGCTCATGGCTGTTCGGCGAGATTTTGCCTAGGGAGGGGAGGCCCCCTTGCTGCTCTAGGCAGGTTCTAGCAGGTTTCCCTCAGGCAGAGGGAGAAGTACCAAGCGCCGGGGCGCAGTCCTGGTAACGGGTGAGGGGAGGAGTCCTCATTGTCCATTCTCGACTGCATCCAGCCGGACGTTGAACGCGTGGCCGAGGCCATGGCTTCCGTCATTGACCTGGAGATTATCATATATGATGAGGACCTGAAGGTTGTCGCTGCCACGGGCGGCACAGGCCACAATCCCAAGGGGAGACCGGTGAGGGGTCACATAGTGAGGGAAACCATGAGGGCCATGAAGCCTGTGATTAATGAGACTCCGGGCCACCACCCCCTCTGCAGGCCCTGCGAACTGTGGGGCAATTGCCCCGAAAAGGCCTCACTCAACTGTCCTATTGCCTATGAAGACAAGGCTGTGGGAACCATCAGCATAACGGCTTTCACAGACACCCAGAGGGACGCACTGCTGAGGAAGAAGTCTTCACATGCGGATTTCCTCTCAAAGATGGCAGAACTGATCTCCGGCAAGATAGCAGTACAGAGGCTCCTTGACAGATCCCACTTCCTGATGAACCAGGTAAGGGCAATCATAAACTCCGTTCACGAAGGGATAATCGCCGTTGATGCCCAGGGGACCGTTGTCGAGTTCAGCCGCTCAGCCGAGAGGATACTGGGCATCCGTGCCGGTGAAGTAGTTGGCGCCGGTCTGGGTAAAATCATGCCGGACAGCAACATACTCAGGGTGATAGAGAGCCGTAAGGGGTACTCCGAGCGGGAAATCCTTTGCGAGGTAAGAGGGAAGCGCCTGCGCATACTCACAACGGCTGAGCCCCTATTCCTGTCAGGTTCGGCCCTGGGGGCAGTCATCACCTTCAAGGATATCAGTGAGGTACGTAACCTGGTCCACAGGATGACCAGCCCTCAGCGAAGAGTGCGTTTTTCCGACCTGGTCGGGGTGAGCAAGGCCCTGCAGGACGCAATCTCGCTAGCTCGCAGGTTTGCCAGGAGTGATTCGACAGTACTGCTCAAGGGAGAGAGCGGGACAGGGAAAGACCTTTTCGCCAGGGCCATTCACAGCGAGAGCGAATTCCGGGACGGCCCCTTCATAGCCGTGAACTGCGCTGCAATCCCTGAGAGCCTGATGGAGAGCGAGCTCTTTGGATACGAGGAGGGTGCTTTTACCGGGGCAAGGAGACGGGGCAAACCGGGTAAGTTCGAACTGGCCAACAGCGGCACCATATTCCTGGACGAGATCGGCGACCTTAGGCTCCACCTGCAGGCTAAGCTCCTCAGGGTCCTGGAAGAGAAGGCGGTAACCAGGATCGGAGCCACTGAGAGTACCCGCATAGATCTGCGTATCCTGGCCGCCACCAACCAAGACCTCGAAGAGATGGTCAGAAGGGGAGAGTTCCGGGAGGACCTGTACTACAGGATAGCTGTGGTGCCTATCCGGATCCCGCCTCTCCGGGAACGCGGGGGCGACCTGGAGTTCCTGGTTGATCACCTCCTGCAGAAGTACAACTCGGTCTTCGGCAAGGATGTCTCTGGATTATCGGAAGAGGTATGGAGGATATTCCGGCAACACTCATGGCCCGGAAACGTGAGGGAGCTAGAGAACACCATCGAGTATGCTGTCAATGTTGAGCCGGGCTCCAAGGTGTCCAGGGCTAGCCTGCCCTCTCGATTGATCCAAGAGGAGAGCAAGGCTAGGCTTCCAGGCCAGGGCCCGGTGACGCTCAGGCAAATGGAGGCCAGGATGATAGTCGCGGCTCTCGATACCTACGGAAATGACCTCGCAGGGAAACGCAAGGCCGCTGAAGCCCTGGGCATTGACCTGTCCACCCTGTACCGCAAGCTGAAGCGCCTGGAAGGGTAGTTGGCGTAACGCCAATGTGCTTGGCGATGTGCGAATACGTACTAAGCTGCTGCTATGGTCATACGGGAAGCCACCGCGTTCAAATCACTGTTGGCAAACTGCAAATCTCTTTCTTTCATCCTTTCTGCCCTCGGCCAGTCTCGAAAAGAACAACCCCAGCATCCGCATGGTCTGTGATGCAGCCTCTGTGGCCCAGAACTCATGGCATGCAACTTGCTGCAAGAAGATCTGGCCGGGGTTTCAACGGAAAACGAAAGGGGAGTAAGGCCACTTGAATAGCAGCGGGACGCCCGTGACATTCTTCGGAATCCCTTCCTTCGCCAAGGTTCCCGCGGTTGAGGTTGACGGCGACTGGGAAGCCGATGTAGCCATACTGGGTGTTCCCTACGATTCCAGCGCAGGATATCGCCCTGGGGCACGCTTTGGCCCGCGGGCTATCAGGGACATATCCACAAGGTTTGGATTTCTGGGGGCAGGCCTGGGATACTGGGACGCCAGGCACCAGAGGCGGCTCCTGGAGGGTGCCCGGGTTGTCGACTGCGGGGATGTTGACGCAGTGCCAGTAAGCTACCAGGTTACCTTCGAGAATGCGGCACGCTGTGTGAAGACCCTTATCCAGCGAGGTGTGTTTCCCGTGGTGCTAGGGGGTGACCACTCCATAAGCTGGCCGGTGTTCTCTGCCCTGGAATCTCTTAGGCCTGTATCCCTGGTTCACCTGGATGCCCACCTAGACTACAGGGACGTACTGGCGGGGGAAGGCCACGGGCACGGGAGCGTGGTCCGGCGGATATCGGAGATATCCTGGATTGACCGGCACGTCTCCGTGGGGATCAGGGGCCTGAGGACCAGCGAGGAGGACTACTCCCGTGCCGCGGGTTCGGGGGCGGTACTCGTGCCCTGCCACATGGTTAAGACACAAGGAGTAGCTGCGACGCTGGACATGCTCCCATCCCTGCACCGGACCTATGTCACCATAGACATAGACGTGCTCGACGCTGCGCTGGCTACAGGTACCGGCACACCCGAGGTGAATGGGCTCACCTACGAAGAGCTCCGAGCCCTCCTGGCGGGGTTGGCCGAGAGGGCCGAGATAGTCGGCTTTGACCTGGTAGAGGTAAACCCCTTTTTCGATCAGGCTGGTGTGACCTCCTTGAGCGCTGCCAGCCTGGTTATCGAGTTTCTAGGAGCTATTTTCTCTGGGAGGTGACACGGGTGGACGAAATCTCAAGGGCGCTGGCGAGGTTGGGCCTCCCCACAGGGGACCGCTACGATCTGCCCAGTTCTCCCCTGGCTTTTCCCGACGGGGGGCAGTGCCGCATCGAAATCGCGGGTGTGGAGAGGGCATCGGCCATGGAAGCACTGGCCCGGGAGAGTGATGCCAGGGGCGTACCGGTTCACAGGGTTATATCCACAGTGGGTGGTGCTACGTTCCTGGATAAGGCTGAGTTGAGGGATCTTGCCCAGGCAGCGTCAGGCGCCCGGGTAGAGGTCATCGTGACGCTAGGGCCTCGCAGATCCTGGGACACTGGCCGGCAGATCGCCACGAGTGAAGGCTTGGTGTCCGGGATGAGGATCAGGGGGGCGGACAACGCCTACTACTACCTGAAGGACATGGAGCGTTGCCTGAACGCAGGCTTCAGGGGGTTCCTGGTGGCTGACGAGGGAATGATGTGGCTCCTTAAGCGCCTGAGGGAGGAGGGTTCTATCCCACAGGATACCATCTTCAAGGTGTCGGTTTTCGCAGGACACGCCAATCCCTTTGGGGCTCGCCTCATCGAGGAACTGGGGGCCAACAGCTTCAACCCCCTGGCGGACCTGAGTATTCCCATGCTAGCAGCCATCAGGCAGTCAGTGCGCCTGCCCCTGGACCTTTACGTGCACATTGTCCAGTCTATGGGTGGGTTCGTTCGCTACTATGAGGCGCACGAGATGGCCAGGGTATGCGCTCCCTGCTACTTCAAGTTCGAGCCGGGGGAGTCAGAGGAGTACATCTATCACCCCTGGAACACCCAGGCGTTCAACGAGCACCGGGTCAGGGAGAAGGTTCGCTTCGCCAGCATAATGCTGGAGATAATGCAGGGAATGAACTCGGAGATACGGTGGTCCCAGCCCGGAGCCGAGGATCTGGCTATTCCGAAACTGCCTTGAAGGGGTGTTCATGTCGATGACTCACACGCTCCACCGAAAGAGGGGTCCGGGAGAGGCGCCCGGGGATTACATAGTGTTCTGCATGGCCGCCCAGAAGCGAAATAGCGAGGGTGCCTCGGGTAAACTCGTGGCCATGCTAGATGTGTTGGCCGCGGGGGCCCCATGCAATGTCGGGGACGATAACCGGGGAGGGATCCTGACAGGACTCACCCTGGAGGAAATCCGGGCAAAGGCAGGGGACAAGGCCTACATGGCGGGTGTATACACATCGCTGGATCAGGTGAAGGCCGTGCTCGTGAAGCTGAAGGAACTGGATACCGGCATGTCGGTGGTAGTCACCGGGGACTTCCAGGAGGTGTTTGAGGTGGTAAGGAGTGCTGGTCTGGAGCCGCACACCATCAACATGTCCCTGGGGATCTTCGGGAAGAGAGAACTCCTGCCGCGGGAGCCAGTACTTCAGATAACCACCATGTGTGGTCACTCTATGGTATGTCCCGACCACGTGGAACACGTGATGGACCTGGTCCGAAAGAGCAAGATGACTGCTGGCGAGGCGGCTCGTGACCTAGCCAAGCCCTGCACATGTGCCATGTTCAACCCGGATCGCGCCGAATCCATAATCAGCCAGGAGTGCGTGGGGAGGAACCGAGAGTGCTCATAGACGAGAGATCCTGTGTGGGATGTGGCGAGTGCCTCAAGTATTGCCCCATGAGGGCGATATCGCTAGAGGGTGAGACCGCCAAGGTTGACCAGGACCTTTGTGCAGAATGTGGGGTTTGTGCCAGGTTGGGGGTGTGCTTGGAGGATGCCTTCGTGGTGCCTCCGGAACTCCCTTGGCCTCGTTCAATAAGGAGCATATTCTCGGATCCCCTCACGGAGTTCGAAGCCACGGGGGTCACAGGGCGTGGGACCGAGGAAATGAAGACAAACGATGTTACTGAGAGGTACAAGCCAGGTTGGGTGGGTGTGTGCGTTGACGTGGGCCGCCCCAACGTTGGGTGCCGCCTGCGGGACATCGACACCTTGGCCAGGGCGATAGCGCTGTTGGGGGTGGAGTTCGAGACCTTGAACCCAGTCAGCTATCTCATGGAGTCAAAGAGTATGGGGGCCCTGATGAAGGAGGTCCTGGACGAGCGAGTGGTATCAGGGATCATTGAGTTCACCATACCCGTGGAGAAGGTCGTTGAGGTGGTGCAGGCGCTGAAGGCGGTTGAGGGCGAGGTAGACACCGTGTTCAGCGTGGGGGTCATCTCCAGGGTTGTTGACGGGGACATCCCCGCCAGGAGGCACCTGGAGTCCGCGGGGATGTCGGTGGCGCCCAATGGCAAGACCAACGTAGGCATGGGGAGATAGCACAGAAAAGATCAGGAAAAGGGGGTAAGGGACCATGTTCAGGGGGGAAAAGACGTTGAGGTCTGGCAGATTTGCTGTAGTACTCTTGCTTGTGCTTGGAGTATTGTTGTCGGGATGTGCAATCACGCAAGAGACGGCTCCGGAAGAAGGAGAGGAGGCTTTGCCTGCGGAAAAGAAGGAACACGTGATCCATGTCAACCACGAAATGGGGGCCGGGACACCAGTAGCCGCAACTTTGGAGCGTTTTGCCGAGATGGTTGAGGCTAAATCAAACGGTCGTATTCAGGTCGAGGTGTACCACACCGGAGAACTTGGCAGCGAACGGCAAATGTATGAGTTGATGGAGTCTGGCGCCGTGCAGATGGGTTTGTCCGGGTCAGCCTTGATTGCTGCAGTAGCACCCGAATACGGGGCATTGGATATGCCGTATCTGTTTGCGAGTCAGGAGCACCTTCGCAGCGTTGTATCCGGCCCTGTTGGACAGGAACTGACTGAGAAGATCTTGGACCGGAAAGGCATCAGAGTGCTGGGTTTCATGGATCGCGCGCCAAGACACTTGACAACTAAAGGGGCAAGAGTAGTAAGGCAACCTGCGGACCTAAAGGGATTGAAGATTAGGATAAGAGAGATCCCCGTTCAAGTGGAAGCATGGCGGGCTCTAGGCGCAAGCCCTGTTCCTATGGCATTTGGAGAACTCTATACCGCGCTACAAATGGGAACCGTAGACGCACAGGAGAACCCGGTGGAAGTTACTTATGGAAACAGCTTCCAAGAGGTCCAGGACAATCTCATGCTGACCGGACACGTACGGGAGGTACAGTGGCTGTTGATCAGCGAACTGTTTTGGAAAGAGATCGATGAAGAGGACAGAAACATAATAACGTCTGCGGCCAGAGACGCTCTGACTTATGGGGATCAACTGACTGAGGAGCAGGAAAGAGATTATATCAACAAACTGGCTGAGGCAGGAATGAACGTTGTGGAACTGGGTCATGACGAAATCTCGGCCTTCCAGGAAGCTGTGAAAGATGTGCCCAGCAAGTTTGCTGACAAGTGGTTGCCCGGTTTATATGAGCGTATCGTGGAGTCAGGAAGCTGAGCTTACGGAAACGGATAGGGGGCCCGGGCGCAGTCGTCCGATTCCGAGGTTAGGGCAGGGCAGTCTCCGCTCTCAAGCGTGTTGTCGGATAGCCTGGAAGTTGCAGGATGGCATGTGGGACAGTTCAAGATGGTGGGATGGAACATGAAGAGATTAGGCGACATGCTGGCCCATACTGTAGAATTCGTGCTTGTCATCATTATGGCGGCGCTTGTAAGTGTGGTTTTCGTACAAGTGGTCTTTAGATACATCTTGCAGGCACCACCTTTTTGGACGGAAGAACTTGCTCGCTACTCGTTCATATGGGTATGCTTTCTGTCTGCTGCACTCGCCTTCCACAAAGGTGAGCATATAGTCATTGACATGTTTCTCGGTTCTCTCTCCGAACCACGACGCCGCTTTTGCATGGCAGTCATAGACGGTGGCATCGCGGTCTTTCTGTGCTTTCTTGTGTCAATCAGCATACGTGCAGCGGCGAGGTCAGTCCATATCTTGTCGCCGGCTCTCGGGATCAGTCTAGTCTATGTCAATCTCTCATTGCCCGTATCGGCGGGCCTCATGATACTCTTCTTGGTTGCCTCCGTTGTGCAGAGTATCACTAAGACTCGTACGAAAGGTCGGACGTAATGTTAGCTGTCGTAGTCCTGGGACTGTTCGTTCTATTGTTCCTGGGTGTACCTGTATCCTTTGCCCTTGCTATTACCTCTATGATCTATCTTTCCGTGGAGGGTATTCCTGTTGTCTCACTGGCCCAGAGAATGATAGCAGGCACCGATTCTTTTTCGTTAATAGCGGCTCCCTTGTTCATGCTCGCAGGGCAAATCATGAGCACCGGTGGCATAACAAAACGGCTCGTTCGTCTTTCGGATGCCCTTATCGGTCACGTGCCGGGTGGACTGGCGCAGGTCAACATAGTTGTAAGCATGATATTCGCCGGAATGTCGGGTTCAGCCACGGCCGATGCTGCCGGTTTGGGGTCTATGCTAATACCTGCCATGAAAGAGGACGGATACGATGCCCCCTTCAGTGCAGCTGTAACAGCCGCTTCGTCAACGCTTGGTCCCATAATTCCTCCAAGTGTGCCTTTCGTCATATACGGTTCCATAGCGCAGATTTCTATCGGTAAACTCTTCTTGGGAGGCGCCATTCCAGGTCTAGTTATGGCTCTGTATATGATGCTAGTTGTTCACGTGTTATCCCTCAGGCGCGGCTATCGACGCCGGTCTCTGTTCTCGCTTTCGAGACTCTTTTCGGCTCTCCGAGAGTCGGCCCTCGAACTCATGCTTCCCCTGATCATAGTGGGAGGGATAATGGGAGGGGTTTTTACACCCACTGAGGCTGCTGTGATTGCCGTGGTGTATGCGTTGATCCTTGAAGTCCTCGTACGCAAGGAACTGACTACGAAGGATCTCCCTCAAGTGTTTCTGAGGGCTGCCGTAATATCGGGAGTCGTTATGTTCATCGTCGCCAGTGCCTCCATCTTTGGCTGGATACTGGTCAGGGAACAGTTCGGGAGAATGGTCGTGGGACTCTTGACAGGCTTGTCAACAAACCCTGTTATCTTGAGGGCTTTCATCATTGGGGCACTCTTTGTGATGGGGCTCTTTGTTGAGACAATAGCCTCAATAATCATCGTTGTACCAGTGGTACTGCCGCTAGCAACTGCTCTGGGGATGGACCCGATACACTTGGGCGTAGTCACTGTGTTAACGATCATGATAGGCCTGATTACTCCACCTGTCGGGCTATGCATGTATATTGTGACTGCGATAGCCAGAATCAATGTGGTTGCCTTTACCAGGGAAGCCTTGCCTTTCATAGCCGCATTAATCCTGGCGGTCCTGACAATTGCGTACTTCCCCGGGCTTGTTTTGTGGCTTCCCAACTTACTTATTAGGTAACGCGAATCTGAGAACGGGGGGTTGGTCGTGCGAGGGGCACTGGTAAACAGAGGGGCTTTCCGATTAGTAGGGCTCCTGGGCAGGGTATCTGAAGAAACAAGAGTTGTGGTCCTGGCTGATTTCTCGACCCTAGACGTTGCTGAGCCTTTGGTTGCCGCAGCGTTTCAGTTGACGAAGAACGTATTGCTGGGGGTAATTCCGCCGAGAACATTGCATGGCGAAGAGTTGCCGGATTGCGTATCAGCATTGTTCAAACAAGCTGACCTTGTTGTTGCCCCCATGAAAACCAATATAGCCCATACTTCGGCCAGATTTAAAGCACAAGCCTCGGGCACGCGTTTCATTGTACTTCCGGAAGCAACCCTGGAACTTCTCATGAGTCCCAGCCTTGAAGCAGACTTCGAGGCCATAGCCCCCAAGGTTGAATATCTGGCAGACAGGCTTACTAAGGCTGGTACTGCGAGAGTGAGCACGCCTTTAGGAACAGACATAACCATGAGCCTGGAGGGCAGGACGGGTCGGGCTCTCACGGGGTTCCCCACCGAAAAGGAAATCTCGGCTGGGCCATGCATTGAAGCGAGCATAGCCCCGATAGAGACCTCTGCAAACGGAAGGATTATAGTTGATGCAAGTATTCCTGGAATCGGCTTGATTGACGAACCGTTTACGATCGAAGTATCCAGCGGGCGTGTCACTTCCATGAGTGGAGGTCCCAAAGCAACGGAATTTGCGGAACTCCTTCGCAGGACCGGAGATCCCAACATCTACCATATTGCGGAACTCGGCATCGGAATGAATCCAAAATGCGAGCTCGAGGGTAGTATGCTGACTGACGAAGGCGTTGCTGGCACGGTCCATATTGCCTTCGGAACCAGTGCGTACATAGGGGGTGTCGTAGAAGCAGCCGGTCACTATGACGTCCTGTTCGGCGAAGCCAGCATTGAACTGGACGGTGATCTCATATTAGCGGACGGACAAGTTATCGTCCGATACTGACGTGCCGGAATGCGACCAAACCGTAGTCAACAACCCCAGGGGGCCGGTCAGGGTCACCGGCGTCCCGGCTATGCCTGCGTTGGTTCCTTGAGTATCGCTCTACCCCTCCGTAAGGAACCTCTCAATTTCACCAAGATGAGATTCGATCTCGCTCTTTGCAATTTCTTCCTGCGTATTCCGATGAAATCGACCACCGATTCCGATCCAAATCGTCCACCTGTTCCGATTGAAATCGGCCAGTAGTTCCGAAGGAAATCGTCCAGCCATTCTGCCGCAAAGCGACCACCCTTTCCGGAGCGAAGCGATGCCGGGGTTTTGCTCTCATCTATCCTTTGATTTATTTGACGCCTGTTCGGGAATCACCTTTCTCATCGACTCCCCCTTCAAAGCGATCTTGTAGCTGGAATGGACCAGGCGGTCCAGAATAGCATCAGCGACAGTAGGGTCGGCGAGGGTCGCATGCCATTTCTCCACGGGGAGCTGGCTTGATATGAGAGTGGAACGCAGCATACTGCGTTCATCGACCACTTCAAGCAATAACCGGGCTTCGGCCCCGGTCAGGGGAGCCAGGCCCAGGTCATCGAGAATGAGTAGTTCCAGCCTGGCCAGATGGTCGATGAATCTGGGGAAGGAGCCATCAGCCCTGGCCAGTTCGAGGTCCTCAAGCAACCGCGGGAGACGGTAGTAGCGGGTGCGGAAGCCCTGGCGGCAGGCTGCGTTTCCAATGGCGCAGGCCAGGAAGGTTTTGCCGTTATGAAAAGCTTTCCATAAGGGAAAAACATATTTGTCTTGTGCCCTCGCCAATGCCGCCTGCCGGCACGGGCTCAGCGCCCGGTACTACCGCGTCTCCAACCTGCTTGCAGAAATGACCGCCGCCAGGGGTGATGGCTCCTATTCACGCCTGATCCACCAGATGTCCAATTATGATCTGCTGGTCATGGACGACTGGGGCCTTGTTCCCTTCAAGGATTCTCAGGGGCACGATCTTCTAGACGTCATCGAAGAACGCAGTGGCAGGGGATCTTTGATCATCGCCAGCCAGTTGCCATTCGAAAACTGGCATGAAACTCTGCCGGATCCCACCCTGGCCGATGCCGTCATGGACCGCATCATCCACAACTCATACAGGATATCACTGAAAGGTGAGTCCATCAGAAAGGTGACTTCCAACAAGTTCACTGCCGCTACCTAACGATTCTCTTTTCAATTTGACTCCTACAGGATGACGCGAGATGCGTCATCCTTTTCCTTTTCCTTCGTCGCTTCGCTCCGAGCTGGCCAAATGGAAATTCTCTCAGTGGTCGGTTTTCCCGGAATTACTGGTCGACTCAAAATGGAATACGTGGTCGACTGAGACCGGAATCAGTGGTCGATTCCGATGGAATATGCACACCAATAACCGGCGCCGCATGCAATACGATTATTTCCGTTCTCTTGGCCTGTGCGTTGGCTCTGGGGTGGTCGAGGCCGGTTGCAGGGTGGTCATTGCCCAACGGCTCAAACGCTCAGGCATGTTCTGGAGCGTCAATGGCGCCAACGCCATCATCGCCTTGCGCTGCTGTCTGCTCAGCGGCAGATTTGACGAATTCTGGGCTCGCTATCGGCCGAATAGCCTCCGGCAGGTTCTCTAAAGTGGAATTGCCATATTTACTCATAATCATAAAATTGTCGTGCACCTACCATATTCTCAAGTTCACGGAGATGGCACGCAATTTCTTCCCTCGCGACGTCTTCTCGCCCGGCTTCAATTGCGGCATAAATCCGGCGATGCTCTTGGAGTAGGCGAACTACGTTCTCGGACGAAACCGCTATGCTCTTTAAGATAACCGGCATTTGGTCCTTGAGCACCTCTGCCAAATTCACCATCATTCTTAACAAGAGAGCATTATGCGTAGACCTGACTATTGCGACGTGAAATTCAACATCCGCTTCGCATCGTTTCTCTAGAGAAGTAGCACTCTCCATCTGAGAGAGAGTCTCTCGCATTTCCTCCAAGTCTCCCATGCTTCGTTCCCTGCAAACAAGCTCTATTGCTCCCATTTCAATAATCCTTCGTACCTCAAGGACTTCTTTCAGGTTTTTCTCCTGCATCATCATTATAGTTGCCAATATCTTTAAATCATCAGAGTCTGGCTTTTTAACAAATGCACCTTGCCCGGGGACTATATTGACCAAGCCCATGCATTCCAAGGCCTTCAAAGCTTCTCTAACCGAATTTCTGCTCACATTTAATTTCTCTACCAGCATACGCTCCGAGAGTAAGCAATGCCCCGGCTTTACAACCCCTTTCGAAATCATCGTCTGAATTCTCTCCACAACGATCATGTAGGGCTTTTGGTTAACATCGCGTACCCACCTGGTATCCATATCTCTCACACTGCAGGCCCCCGGTTGATCTCGGTTTATATTGTTATACCTCGGTTCACTAGGGTGACATTTCTAGATGGATTTCAATTCTCCTGCCCACGCGCTATGCAAGAGAGAAAATTGAGCATCCCTAGAGTAAGAAAAACAAGAAGTGAAATGTTGAGATAGAAGGAAATAGCCGTAAAATATAGAATAGCGACTTAGAAACCGGTGCAGACCGCGGTTGACCTCGGAACACTAATGAGACGTGAGAGCTGTATTTCGCGCTGTTAGGTGGCCAAACGCGTGACTGTCTATGTGGTCACTGAATCCCTTGGCCCAGCAAGGAGTGACATTGTGAGCGAGTACCTGGTAGTCTGCACAGAACCGCACATGCCGTACGTCCACCTGCAGGAAGCAGCGATATGTGAAGTGGCCCGTTTCAAGGCCTTATCGTGGGATAGCGAGGCGTTTTGCTCTCACCTTCCTAACCCTAAGGCACATGTCCTCATGGTTGATTGCAGAAGGGTCGATTCCGAGATATTGCTCAAAGCTAGCAACCTGCTAATGGTCGTGCAGTACGGCTGGGTACAGATAACATTGATGTTGAATCTGCAGCAAGGGGCGAAATCTCGGATGATGTTCGTGTCGTTCTCGACAATGTGATCGTAACCCCGCACACGGCGTGGCGATCGGAGGCGGCGGACCAGGAGCTGGAGATAAGGGCAGCTCGCTAGGTTAAGGAAGCACTATCTGGGAGGAAACCGGAGCACTTGGCAATCCGGGAATCTGGAAAGAAGCGTGGTTTCGGGAAAGAGGGGAAACAGGGTAACGGGCAAGTGAACTATTTGGCATCCTTACCTTTAACTGGATGCTGCCCTGAGCCCTCTCTCATTCGCGGTGAAGTGGGCTCTCCTATGGGGGAAGGGTGCGGAAAATGGGGGGTTAGCAATTGCGGTCCGGTTGAATAGCGGTTCGTCTTTGGCAAGGAGTGCGGAATGCGGGTGATCGTATGCTTGGGCGCAGAAAAAGATTGTGCGACAGTAGAGGAAGTTCACCGAATAGTGCCAACAGTCGTATTTGGGCTTAGAAAGCCTCTAGAGGAAGCTGGTGATCTACATAAGAAGGAGCTTCAATCAACTATCCGGCTAATCTACTCAAGGAGGGAGAAGTAGAAGTGCGCATCAATTCATCTCTAGTGAGAATTGTGCCGATAGGGATGGTTATCGTGATTGCCGCAATGGGATGTGCAGCTCAGCAAGCCGTGGAGCCAGAGCCTGAGCCAGAGGCTGTAGGGGAGGAGGAGTATCCTTCCCGAACGGTAGAAATCATAATTGGATGGGGGGCAGGGGGAGGTACTGATATCTTTACGCGCACCGTTGACATGTACGTACGAAGAGAAATGGGTGTGCCGCTGGTCGAGATCAACATGCCTGGAGCTAGCGGGGCCAAGGCCACGGCCTATGTCATGGAGCAGCCGGCTGACGGATACACGCTTTACGCCCACAGCACCGAAGTGTTAAGTAACCCGTTGGTTGACGTCAGCCCGTACACTCACGAAGACTTGACCCCGATAATACGCGCGCATGTTGACGTTGCTGCCCTGCATGTACTACCCGGGACCTTTGACACGTGGGAGAGTTTTGTTGCTGAGGGAAAAAAACGCCCTCTCACCATTGGGGGTTGCGGAGCTGCGTCGTCTGACGAATTGTCCGCCGCAATGGTAGCCGAGTGGGCTGGCTTCAAATTCAAATATGTACCGTACGAAGCCGCTGGTGAGATGCATGCAGCCCTTTTGGGCGGACACATAGATGCCATGTATGAAGAGTACAGCGTTGTGCTCCCTCTTATTGACGATGGAGGTATTCAGCCGATCTTCACGTTTAAGACAGAAAGACTGGAACGTTTTCCCGATACCGTTAGCCTAGGCGACTTCAATTGGGAGCAAACACCACTTCTTTGGAGAGCCCTATCTGTTAAGAAAGGAACGCCCGAACACATCGTCGAGTACCTTGAGAGATTATATACGGAGGCGCTCGATTCGCAGATGTACAAGTTGTTCGCCCGCGACAGATTGCTCGACTTGGTTCCTGGATACCTGGGTTCCAAGGATTTTGCAGCGGATCTAGCAAGAGAAACGAAAATATACGAAGATGTTATGAAGGAACTGGGGTACATAGATTGACAATGAGCAGTGAAGCCGACGCGATCAGTCCTGATCCGTCGGCTTTCGTCTGTAGGGGGGTTTTCGAGTGAAGAGTGAGATCTTGGCCAATGTCGTCATACTTGCTCTTGGGTGTTTCTTCCTTTATCTTACCGAACACATCAAGGGTTTTGCTCATGAAGCTTTGGGCGGTGCCTTCTGGCCTCGTATGGTCCTGCTGTTGCTGGTCGGGCTAACCATGTTTCACATCATAGGCTGCCTTAGAAAGCGTGACAATGCAAGGGACACAGAAACGCCTAGCGGCAAGCAATCTCTGGAGATGGCCAACATAAGAGCTAGGGTGGTCCCAGCCTTGTTGAGCCTAGTGGCCTACGGAATCCTCATGAAGCATTTAGGCTTTATTATTTCAAGCCTCATCTTTCAAGCCGTATTCCTCTACATTTTGGAGAGGCAAGTTTCGTGGCGCAACCTAGTTGTGCCTTTCGTTTTGACTTCTGTGCTGTTTATCCTTTTCGTCAGAGTAATGGCCCTCCCTCTCCCAAGGGGGACAGGCATATTTCGTGAATTCAGCCACCTTTTCTATTGAAGGATACTGTTGTATGGGGTGATACAGTGTGGAAGATTTGATCGCCGGTTTGTTTGTTAACCTCCACATCGAAAACCTTGCGATGATCATGGTAGGCACTATTGTGGGCGTCATATTTGGTGCAATTCCCGGCGTGGGCCCGATGGAGGGCGTTGCGCTCCTTATACCGATGACATACATAATGACACCTATTCAAGCGCTTCTCTTCCTAGTGGCGCTGTACAGCGCGGGAACGTATGGCGGGTCTATCACCGCGGTCCTTTTCCGCATACCCGGTTCTGCGGAAGCAGTTATGACTACGCTTGACGGATATGAAATGGCCAAGAAAGGACAAGCTGGGAAGGCACTTGGCATTGCCATTAGTTCTTCGGCTTTTGGCGGTCTATTCGGCGTGATGGTGATGATCCTCCTTGCGCCTATCCTGGCAGGCATTGCATTACGTTTCGGACCGGCTGAGTATTTCGCTCTATGTGTTCTCGGGTTATCAGTAATGCCTTCCGTCGGAACAAGTCAGCCCACCAAGGCGGTGGTGGCAGGGCTGTTCGGGCTATTCCTATCTACGGTGGGCATGGATCCAATTTCTGGTGCGTTGCGTTTTACCTTTGGCAATACGGCACTGATTGGAGGCATCCCGTTTATCTCTTCGATGATTGGGCTGTTTGCTGCAACGGAACTCCTGAACCAGATTACCACTTATCGCAAAGACCGTCGTGAGACGGCGGCAGTTGAGAAGATTAGGTCCGAACTTCCAGGATTGAGAGAACTGCTGAGTCTAAGGTGGACTCTCCTGAGGGGTGCCATAATAGGAACCTGGGTGGGGATCTTGCCTGGTGTTGGGGCGACTACCGCCGCTATAATTGGATACAGCCAAGAAGTGAGGCTTTCCAAACATCCAGAAAGGTTTGGCACCGGGATTGCGGAAGGTATTGCAGCTCCTGAAAGCGCAAACAACGCTGCAGTCGGTGGCGCGATGATCCCGTTGCTGAGCCTTGGCATACCTGGAAGCGGCACAACGGCTGTCATGGTTGGTGCTTTTCTCATCCATGGCCTCCGCTTGGGCCCTCTCCTCATGGTGGAACATCGGCCGCTCGTCTATGCACTTTTTGGTGGTATGCTGCTGAGCAACATCATGATGGTTGTCGTGGGCCTTGTTGCCTGCCGGTACGCGGCCAAGATTCTCAGTATTCCCTACCCCTTCCTCGCCACCGTCATAGCTTCTTTCTGCATCGTTGGCTCCTACGCCCTTGGCGACATATACGGCATCTGGTTCGTAATTAGCTTTGCGATTATCGGTTATCTGATGGGCAGGACAGGATTTCCTACAGCACCTGTCATCCTTGGGTATGTACTCGGTCCTATTGCCGAAGCGTCTTTCCGAAGGGCGTTCATCATTGCAGGCGGTGACGTACTCGCGATAGTAACAAGGCCCATCACGTTCGTATTGCTTTTACTGGCAGTACTGTCGTTCTTGTGGCCTTCTATTGCCGGCTGTACCACAAAAAGACGAAAGGGAGCGGTTTAGGATGACCCACAGCCTCCATCGATCCTGCTCGTTCACATCTCTTGCCGGGGACTACGTAGTTTTTGCCTTGGCAGCCCAGAGATTCAACAGCGAAGGAGCTGCTTGTCGCTTGAGGCAAATCTTCTCGATCCTACGGCGGCATTGTCCTGTGAATCTATCAAATGGCTTTGATAGCGTCTACATGGGCAAGACGGCGGATGAGCTAGAAGCAGAGATACGGGACAGCTCCTATCCGGCGGCTGTGTTCACGGATACCGAGACATTGGAAAGGGTGCTTCGCGACCTGTCGGAAGCCGATCAAGGGATGTCCGTAGTGGTCAGCGGCGATTACCGCACAACGCTGGAGGTGGCAAAATCTGTTGGGCTTAAACCGCACACGATCAACGTCTCGCTAGGTATATTCGGCAGGACAGCGGATCTGCCCGAGCCTGCCGTCTTGGACATAGCAACTATGTGCGGGCATGCCCTGGTTACACCCATGAGAATCCACGAGTTGGCCAAGAAGGTTGCGCGCGGAAGACTGTCCTTGGAGGAAGCAGGGCGAGACCTAGCCAGGACCTGCACCTGCGGCGTTTTCAATCCTCACCGCGCGGCCGACATCCTATCGCGGTACATTGGCGGAAAGGAGCGTGAAGAGTAATGTTCATAGACCAAGATCAGTGCACGGGGTGCAAGCAATGCCTTGTGTTTTGCCCAGTACAGGCTATACGCATGGTTGACAAGAAAGCTGTGGTCACTGCCGATCTATGCGTGGAATGCAATAACTGTTTCAGGTCAGCTTGCTGCAAACCAGGAGCCATTTTGCCCGAAGCCCACCTTCCCTGGCCTCGGTCGCTCAGGAATCTGTTTAGCGATGTGTGCTCGGAGTTTGAGAGAACAGGGGTATCGGGGCGGGGAACTGAGGAGATGAAGAGCAACGATGTCACAGGGCGATTTTCCCACGGAGAGGTGGGTATCGGGATCGACATTGGCCGTCCTGGGCTTGGAGCCTCAATGCGAGATATAGACCTCTTCACCAGGCGATTGGCAAATGCAGAAGTGTTCTTCAGTGATGACAACCCAGTGACTTTCCTCCTCGAAGACCGGACAACAGGTGCTATCCAGAAGGAGGTCTTGGACGAAAGAGTGCTATCCGCTGTCATAGAGATTAAAGTGCCGGTGGAGAAACTGTCGGGCGTCCTGAGTCTGCTAAAAGGCCTAGCCACAGAGACCAGGACAGTGTTCAGCGTAGGGCTTATCTCCCGCCTTAAAGAGGACGGGTCCATTCCCGCTCTACGGATTGCCGAGGAAGAAGGGTTTCCTGTGCAGCCTAGCGCCAAGTTGAATGTTGGCCTGGGCCGGCGGGGGAGCTGACCGAAATGGCTCTTTGCCAATCCAAGAAGCCCCCGTGAACGCTATGGGTTACGCCTACGTGGGCTAATGAGTGGGGAAGGCCTCTTGTGAAAGCTGGAGCGCCTCGCGGTTCTATCCACGCTCTCCACAATGGCCTATCTGATACGTGTGCTCCCGGAAACACCCAGGAATTACATGGGAAGAGATAGGAGCATAGTCGAAATGAGAAGATGGCTACGGTTACACGGTGTTTTTTACGGACCTTCCTGGTTTTATTACCGAAGAGGATAGCCTTGAGGATGCTCTAAAGATGGCCCAAGAGACGCTCCATCTGCACCTTTACGGAATGGAGAAGGAGGGTGACGAGATCCCCCTGCACCCACTCCACCCGAGAATATCAAGGCGCCCGGTGGAGCATTTATCGCCTTGGTGCAGGCGGTAATGCCGCCAGCCAGGGAGCGAATGGCAGACAAGTCCGTGAACAATACTTTTACGCTGCCCCAAATGGCTTAATGACCTGGCGGAAGAGAAACGCATCAACTTCTCCCGAGTGCTCCAGCCTGCGCTGAAGGAGCGCTTGAGAATACTAGAGCCACACAAGCGGTAGGGCCGACAACATGTTAGGGGTACGGGGTGGTCATGGTCGAACAGGGCGTTACCACAGTCACGCCTTTATTCACTGCCAGCGTGAGGATTAGACCTTCTCTGAGCCTGGCGATAGGCCGACAGAGCCAAGCGTGGAAACGATCCCCCACGGGAGTTTGCCCCAGGCCCCCTAGATGACTCTGATGGCCATCTCCTTGCAGTGCGGCGCACAGTAGCCACAGAGAACACAGAGATCGGGGTCCACCACGACCTTATCCCCCTGGAGGGACAGGGCCCCATTGTGGCACACCTCAACGCAGGTGCCGCATCCCACGCAGATCAAGGGAAAGATGAAGAGCCTCTTCTCCTTTATCGAGTACTCGGGGTCATCAGGGATTGGCCTACCCTCAAAGATGGCCACGTTCACCCGGACCTCAGCAGGGCTGGACATTCCCACGGCCACTGAGGCCAGGCCCGGGATGCCCATGACGAAGGAAAACCCCTCTTCCAGGCGTTTGACGTAGTTCCCGCCAGCCAGGGCCTTCATGCCGTACAGTCCCTTCCCCGCCCTGTGGGCATCGTCGATGGCCTGCACCATGTCGTCCCTTGTCCCGTCCAGTATGCCGAAGCCCGTGAGGTTTACCATGGGGAAGATCACATCGATCCCCGGCAGTCTTGCCGCGGCGCGCACCGTCAGGACCGAATGGGTGGTGATTCCCATGGCCCTGATGAGGCCTTCCTCCTTGGCTTTCGCCAGGCACTCCACGGCTCCAGTCCTCTCGGAGAACACACTGGGAGAAGAGCGCGCGGCGTGGAGGCAGAAGATGTCCACCGTGTCCAGCCTGAGGGCCCTCAAGGCATCCTCGATGGCCTTCCGCATGCCGTCGTAGGTCTGGGCTGTGGACTTGCTGGCAATCACGACCCGCCCGCGATATCCCTCCAGGGCGGGCTCCATGTGAGTGTAGGTCCGGTACATCTCCGCGGTGTCCAGGAAGTTGATGCCCCTTTCCAGGGCTTCCCGGACAACCCTGGCGCCCTGGGCGGGGGGAAGGTCTAGCTGAAGAGGCCCAACGGGGAGTACTCCCAGGCAGAGCCTGGTCACCTCAATGCCGCTCTTTCCAAGGATCCTTCTTTCCAAGCACCTCTCCTCCAGCCCAGTGTCAGCCCGTGTTCTTGAGTGTCCTGATGGCACTGGCCGCCCAGTCCGCATCCTTCAGCATGGCCCTGCCCACGCCTACCATGTCGGCCTTGCCCTGCCTCACTATGTCATCGGCCATCTGGGCCTGGGCGATGCCGCCGGTGGTCACCACTGGGATGTCCACCGCGGGCTTGAGCCGTTCAACCCAGGGCAGGAAGTAGGCCGCAGGTGCCCCTGAGGGCCTGGAGCCGCACATGCCTCCGGATATGTCAAGGAGGTCAGCGCCGGCTGACTCGGTGAGCCTCGCCGCTTCGATGCCGTCCTCCAGGGTAAGGCCCCCGCTGAAGTTGGGGTTCGGGGGTACGCTGTCAGGGTACTGGTCCTGGATCCCCAGGCGTACGATAACCGGGAGCCCGGGGGCCCGCCCCTTGATGGCCTGGACTATCACGACAAGGAGTGCCGCCCGGGAGGCCACTGGGCCGCCATAGATGTCTTCCCGCTTGTTGGTCAAGGGTGAAAGGAACTGGCTCAACAGGTAGCCGTGGGCCGAGTGCACCATCACCATATCGAACCCGGCACGATCGACCCTGAGTGCAGCCTCGAGGAAGGCCTCCTTGAGTCCGGCGATCTCAGCCGCCGGGAGCTCCCTGGGCATCTGGGTGCCGTTAGGGTGAAGGGCCGCCGAGGCTCCCAAGGGTGTGGACCCGGTGAGGTCCCGGGTGCCCGCGCTCCCGCAGTGGGTAATCTGGAGGGCTACAGTAGCCCCGGCGCTGTGGAGTTCCCCAACAATATCCCTGTAGAGGGGCACTAGCCCGTCGCTGTGGATCCCCAGCTGGTGCCGCGAGAACCTCCCGCTAGTGGAGACGTAGGCGTGCTCCAAGACGATGAGACCCACGCCCGCCCTGGCCCTGGCCTGGTAGTGCTCGAGTGTCTCCTGGGTTGGCTCCCCGGACTCCGTGGCGCTTTCCGTGGCCATGGGGGGCATGACGATCCTGTTTCTAACACTGGCCCTTCCCACCTGGATAGGGTCGACTAACCGGGGCATTGAGGCATCCCTCCTCTAGAGATTCTCCCCTAGCGTTCTAGGAACCGCCAGGGGAATCCTCCCTTCACGGGTCCTTGCCCAGCAAGGCTTCCACTAGTTGCCTTTCCCGGGGAGAATTGCCCTGGGAAACCCGGAGGCAGTCACATTGAACGGGCACTTTGATTTTGCTATAATTGAGTTAAATGACAGGCCCTGCTCGGGCGAAGGGGCGTGAGTACCTTGGCAACCTTGAACGCCGAGTTTTTCTGGCGCATCTTTCAGATGACAGGGTCAATAACAGCTTACCTCCTTTACAGGAAGATGTATACTGCTGTATCATGAATCCAACGTTTCCGGCTTGTCTCGCTCAAAAGGCAGTGAAGGGGAGGAGTACACCGGGGCGGTGACCCCACAGGAAGGGTGCCCAGACTGAAAGCGCCCGGGTCGTCACCGGTGGAAGTTCGCCCTGGAGCCGCAGGCTGAAAGGCTTTCGGGCCCAAGTAGGCTGGGCCGGCTGCCCCCACGTTAAGGGGGCTGGGGATCACGGATCCCCATCAAGGGAGGCCCTGTGCCTAATACTAGGTGGTACCGCGGAAGCGCAGGCTTTCGTCCTGGTATGGACGGAGGCCGCTCTTGTTTTAAGGAGGGTTGCCAATGGACTTGAATGACATCAAGACAAGGGCCCTGAAAGCGGTAAAGGAGGCCCGGAGCCTGGACGATCTTGAATCAGCCCGCAGGGACTTCCTCGGGAGGAAGGGTGACCTGACCGTCGTCCTAAGAAGCCTGGGGCATGCATCCCCCGAGGAGAGGCCGCGCCTGGGTAGGGAGGCCAACGAGATCAGGGGGCTCCTGGAGGAGGCCATCGCCCGCAAGACCCGAAGCCTGAAGGATGAGGCATCCTCAGGGCCTCCCCTGGACGTTACCCTGCCAGGTGACCCTCCTTCCCTGGGCAGGGCCCACCCCTTGAGAACCGTGCTCAGGGAGATCGAGGAGATCTTCATGGGCCTGGGCTTCGAGGTGGTGGAAGGCCCCGAGGTGGAGTTCGACTACTATAACTTCGTGGCCCTGAACTTCCCCAAGGGTCACCCCGCCAGGGACATGCAATCCTCTTTCAAGGTATCCGAGGAGGTATTGCTGAGGACCCACACATCCCCAGTACAGATCAGGGTCATGGAGGAGAGGGCCCCTGGCACACCCTTGAAGGTGATCGCCCCCGGTAGGGTCTTCCGCAGGGACGACGATGCCACCCATTCCCCCATGTTCCACCAGATCGAGGGGCTGGCGGTGGGGGAGGGCATCACAATGGGGGACCTCAAGGGCGTGCTCCTGGCCTTTGCCAAGAGGATGTACGGGGAGGATGCCCAGGTCCGGTTCCGGCCTAGCTACTTCCCCTTTACCGAGCCCAGCGCCGAGGTGGACATTTCGTGCTCAGTGTGCATGGGGAAGGGCTGCAGGACATGCGGGGACACCGGCTGGCAGGAGATACTGGGTTCGGGGATGGTACACCCCCAGGTGCTCAGGAACGGTGGCTATGACCCCGAGGCTGTCACGGGTTTTGCCTTCGGAATGGGCCTGGAACGCGTGGCCATGCTGAAGTATGGGATTGACGACCTCCGGCTCTTTTTCGGGAACGACATGCGTTTCCTCGCCCAGTTCTGAAAAAGGGGGACTCGTTCTTGAAGGTACCTATGACTTGGCTGAGGGAGTTCATCGATACGGATGCCACCGCAGAGACCATCGCGGGTAACCTTACCATGGCGGGGATGGAGGTAGCGTCCCTCGAGGATGTCGTCCCGGAGGTGGAGGGCGTTGTGGCCGCCCGGGTGCTCAAGGTAGAGAGTCATCCTGACCAGGACCTCTTGGTGGTGACGGTAAGACATGGTGAGGGCAATTGCCGGGTGGTAGCCGGTGCCAAGGTAGGTGTGGGCCAGGTGGTGCCCCTGGCGCTCCCCGGGGCCCGGCTGCCAAAGGGCAGGGTCATCCGGGAGACCTCGCTGGGCGGAGTCCGCTCCCAGGGGATGTTGTGTTCAGCCAGCGAGCTCCTCCTGGGGGAGGAGCACCGGGAGGGTGAGGGTATCCTTATCCTGGAGGGCGCGGACCCCGGCCAGGACGTCCTGGAGTTCCTGGACTGGAAAGACCAGGTGATGGAGCTGGACCTCACCCCGAACTACGCCCACTGCCTGTCCCTGCTGGGTGTGGCCAGGGAGGTCTTGGTCACCTCGGGGGGCCGCCCCCGTCACAGGCCTCGCAAACCCCGGGAGAGCGGTGGGCCAATCCACGGAAGGGTAACCGTGGACATCCTGGACCCCGGCCTGTGCCCCCGCTACTCAGCGAGACTCTTCGAGGGGGTGACCATAGCACCTTCGCCCCACTGGATGCAGTATCGCCTGTGGGCCTCGGGCATAAGGCCCATCGATAACGTGGTGGATGTGACGAACTATGTCATGCTGGAACTTGGGCAACCCCTTCACGCCTTCGACTTCCACCGGCTGAGGGAGCCCGCCATCATTGTGAGGACAGCCAGGCCGGGCGAGAGGCTTCTTACCCTGGACGGCCATGACCGGCCCTTGGACGAGGGCATGCTGGTGATAGCGGACCCACTAGGCCCTGTGGCCCTGGCAGGGGTCATGGGGGGAGAGGATACCGCCGTGGTGCCGGGCACCAGGTGCGTTCTCCTGGAATCCGCGGCCTTTGACGCCAGGACCACCGGGATGACCTCTAGGGGTCTTGGCCTGCGATCGGAGGCCTCCTCGCGATTCGAGAAGGGAACCGATGTGGAAGGCACCGTCAGGGCGCTGGACAGGGCTGCCGTGCTCCTGGAAGGCATGCGCGCGGCCACGGCCGCGCCAGGGGTGGTAGACGAGTACCCGGGAAGGACAGGTCCCAGGGTGATCACCCTGAGGCCGCAGCGGGTGAATGAGATACTGGGGACCTCCATGCCTGCCAGGGAGGTTAGCCGCATCCTGAAGGGACTGGGCTTCGGCGTGGCCAGGGAGGGCAAGGCCTACCAGGTACAGGTGCCGACCTGGAGGGTGGACGTGGCGGAAGAGGTCGACTTGGTGGAGGAGGTAGCCAGGATCCATGGATACGGCGCCATACCCACGACGATGCCCCAGGGACCCTCAACCTCCGGCTGGCAGCCCAGGGAGCGCGCCATGGAGGGCACCGCCCGGGATATCCTTGTCTCCCTGGGCCTTACTGAGGTGAACACATATGCCTTCTCCTACCCGGGGGTTTTTGACCGGGTGCGCCTGGACCCTGGGGATCCCCTGAGGAACGCCATAGCCCTGGCTAATCCCCTTAGGGAGGACCAGTCCATCATGAGGACCATTCTCCTCCCCAGCCTCCTGGAGGTCCTCGAGGCCAACGCCAGGAGGGGCGTGGAGGGCATCTCGGTTTTCGAGGTATCCCGGGTCTACCGCCCATCGGAGGGGTTTTCGGAGAGACTGCCTGGAGAGTCCACGGTGCTGGCGGTGGCCTGTACTGGCAACCCGCGGGCGAGGGCATGGAGGCAAAGGGATGCCCAGTGGGACTTCTACGCCCTCAAGGGCATGCTGGAGGTGCTCCTTTCCAGGCTGGGGCTGGAGGCCCTATGGGAGCCCTCGGCGCACCCCTCCTATGCCAGGGACAGGCAGGCCCGGCTGTCCTGGGAAGGTAAGAGCCTGGGATACGCCGGTGAGGCACACCCCGCTGTGAGAGAGGCCTACGGCCTGGAAACCCCAGTGTTCATGGCCGAGATAGACTTCGAGGCCCTCCGGGGTAAGGCAGGCTTTACCCCCCGGTATGTCCCGGTGCCCCGCTACCCCGCGGTGCGCAGGGATATCAGCGTGATCGTCCCGGAGGGGTTTCCCGCGGAGGAGGTGGCCAGGGCTGCCAGGCTGGCCGCGGGGGAACTCCTCGAAGACATGGTGTTGTTCGATGTGTATGACCAGGACCCAATCCCGGCGGGCCACCGCAGCCTCGCCTACAGCCTCACCTACCGCTCCAGGGAGAGAACCCTTACGGATCCCGAGGTGGATGCGGTACAGGGCAAGGTGCGCAAGGCCCTGGCAGGGATGGGCCTCAGCCTTCGTTGATGCCACACGAGTTGGAGGGAGGCGCTCCCCAGGGGAGCGGCGCGCATCTTGAAGAATTTAGAGGTGGCCAGGGCTTTCCTGGAAATTGCCGGTCTTCTGGAGGTCCTGGGAGGGGATCCCTTTAGGATCAGGGCATACCGGAGGGCCGCCCGCAGCGTTGAGACACACCAGGGCGACCTGGAGGAAATGGCCTCCCAGGGGCGACTCCAGGAGATCCCGGGGGTCGGCAAGGCGCTATCCTCCAAGATCCAGGAGGTCCTGGAAAGCGGGACCTGCCGCTACCTGGAGGAACTCCGGGAGAAGGTGCCTGTGGAGGTCCTCCAGATGATGCGGATCCCGGGGGTGGGCGCCAAGACGGCCGCCCTCATCTACCGCGAGATGGGGATAGTAGGCCTGGATGAGCTGGAAACCGCCGCCCGGGCTCGCAAACTCCGGGACATCCCCGGCCTTGGCGAGAAGAAAGAGGAGGCCATCATCAAGGGAATTGAGGCCCTTAGGAGGCACGGGGAGCGTGTGCTGCTGGGGATCGCCCTCCCGGTGGCTGAGGCCATGGCAGGCTACCTAAGGTCACTCCCCCAGGCAGTAGATGCCCGGGTGGCAGGGAGCCTCAGGAGGATGAAAGAGAGCGTCAAGGATATCGACCTTGTGGTGTCATCCTGGGACCCCTTGGCCCTCATGGAGGGTTTCGTGTCCATGCCTGGCGTGAAGGGTGTGATCAGAAAAGGAAAGACTGAATCCACGGTGGCCACGTCCGTGGGCAACGTCGATCTCAGGGTGGTGGAACCAGGCCAGTTTCCTGCAGCACTCCACCACTTCACTGGGTCCAAGGAACACAACGCCCGGCTCAGGGGCATTGCCCGCAAGGCAGGTCTCGGGATCAACGAGTACGGGGTGTTCCGGGAGGATGGGGAGGCGCTGGGCATCTGGACGGAGGGAGGTATCTATCATGCCCTGGGCATGGCCTATGTGCCCCCGGAGCTCAGGGAAGACCTGGGTGAGGTGGAGGCTGCCCTGGATGGCCATTTACCCCAGCTGGTGGGACTGGAGGATATCAAGGGAGACCTTCACATCCACAGCACCTGGTCGGACGGGGTGGCCACCATAGGCGAGATGGCCGAGGCCGCCAGGGCCCGGGGCTACCAGTACCTGGCCATCTCGGACCACACCAGTTCCCTCAAGATAGCAGGGGGCCTTGATGAGGAGGGCCTCAGGGAGCAGGCCCGGGAGATAGACGGGATAAACGAGCACATGGACAGCTTCCGGGTGCTCCGGGGTACCGAGGTGGACATCCTGGCCTCCGGCCGCCTGGATCTCTCTGATGCTGTCCTGGAGGACCTCGATATTGTGGTGGCCAGCATCCACCAGGGCTTCTCACAGCCCCGGGAGGTGTTGACAGAACGGCTGGAGGGTGCCCTGAAAAACCCCCATGTGGACATCATCGGCCACCCCACAGGGCGCCTCATCGGGCGCCGGGAGCCCTACCCGGTGGACCTTGAGCGGGTGTTGGACCTCGCCTCGAGGACCGGAACAGCCCTGGAAATAAACGCCTGCCCAGACCGCCTGGATCTCAAGGATGAACACGCCCGGAAGGCAGCCTCCCAGGGCGTCAGGATAGCCATCAACACAGATGCCCACGATGCATCGGCCCTGCCGGACATGAGGTATGGCGTTGGCGTGGCCAGGAGGGCCTGGCTCAAGCCAGCCGATATCCTTAACACGCTGGACCTGGAGGACCTCCTGGACTACCTGGGGTAGGCTCAGGATAGTATCTCCCCGGTTACTCAATAATAGCTGGGGAGGTGGCGTCGTGGTCCGGGATGTCATAGACATAGCCATCCGCACCAGCATCCTTTACTTCTTCGTGCTCTTCACCGTGAGGATGATGGGCAAGCGTTCCGTAGCCAACCTTGCCCCCTTCGACCTGGCTGTCATCATAGTGATGGGTTCCGCCGCGGCCATCCCCATGGAGGATGATAGCATCCACCTGCTCCGGGGGATCATCCCGGTGGTGCTCCTGGGGTTCTTCCAGTACCTGGTGTCCGTGGTGAACCTCTATGTGAGGCCCTTTGAGAAGATCACCCAGGGTGTGCCTGTCCTCCTGGTCCAAAATGGCCAGGTGCTCTGGAAAAACCTGAAGAGAGAGAGGGTTACCCTGGAGGACCTCAGGGTAATGCTCAGGGAGAAGGAGGTTTCTGACATTGCCGATGTCCAGGAGGCTCGCCTGGAGCCAGATGGCAGGACTAGCGTGATCAAGAAGAAGGACGCTTCCCCCCTGACACCCAAGAACCTCCAGGAACTGGCGAACATACGCCTGGAGGCGGTCTTGGAGGAGACGGCCAGGAGCCTTCGCACCGAGATCTCCCAGCTCTTCGCCGAGGCCGAAGGCAGGAGAAACCTCTCCTAGACAGAATGGCTTAGCATGGGAGTGTTCCTGTTCTTCGTGGACGGGCTGGGGCTGGGTCCCGGCGGAGAGAATAACCCGCTTGCCCAAGCCAAGATGCCCTTCCTGACCCGGGCCCTGGGGGCCCGGCTCTTGGCTGAGGATGTGCCGGGGGGCTTCAAGGAAGGGCCCCTGGGCTTTGTCATTTCCACGGATGCCCTGTTAGGTGTGCCGGGGATCCCCCAGAGCGCCACAGGACAGGCAGCCCTCCTGACGGGGAAGAACGCCCCCGCTATCGTTGGATGCCACGTGAATGCCCTGCCCACCCGGGAACTCAGGGAACTCCTGCGCCGGGAGAACCTCTTGGGAAGGGCCAGGGCTCAAGGATTTCGGGTGCAGTTTCTCAACGCATACAGGCCCCTGGCCTTTGAGGCCATGGGGAAGGGCACCTACCATGCCTCGGTGACAACCGTGACTGCCCTGGCGTCCGGAATCCGGCTCAGGGACTTCGGTGACCTTCTCCATGGTGAGGCGGTCTATCATGACATGACCCACGAGACCCTGGCGGCTTCAGGCTATGAGGTCCCCAAGAGGAGTCCCCGGGAGGCTGGCATCATCGCCCGGCGTGTTGCCTCCCGGACCCACCTTACCCTGTACGAGTTCTTCCTGACAGATATGGCGGGGCACCACCAGGATAGGGAGCAAGCCCTCCGCTTGCTCGGGAACATAGATGCGTTTCTTGAAGCGCTGGACCCTGGGGAGGGGGTGTCGGTGGTGATGACCAGTGACCATGGGAACGTGGAGGACCTGTCCACCGGTGAACACACCCTCAACCCGGTTCCCACGGTGGTGCTAGGGGGGTCCGTCCAATCGAGGGCGGCCTTCAGGGGGGTAAGGAGCATTCTGGGCATCGCCCCGGCTGTCATGGACTGCCTTTCCAGGATGGGCAAGGAGGGGGATGGAGATGGAGCTAGAGGCGCGATGTTTCAAGACAGACTGGGGCTTCCTGGGAATGGCCTTCAACGGCCCGGCCCTGAGGGTTCTGACACTGCCTGAGCCCGGGCATGACCAGGCGGTACAAGCCCTGTCGGGACCCTGGCGGCTCCGCTGGGGTCCCGTAGGGGAGGGCCTGGAGGAGGTCCTGAGACACTACTTTTCAGGAAGGGGCCCCATCGACTACCACGGTCCCCTGGACTACGGGAACCTCACTCCCTTCCAGGCTGCGGTGATGAATGGTATGAGGGCCATACCCTTCGGGGGCGTGGTCTCCTACGGGGAGCTTGCCGCGTCCGCGGGGCGCCCCAGGGCTGCCCGGGCCGCCGGCTCCGTTTGTGCCCGCAATTCCCTTCCCCTGGTGGTACCCTGCCACAGGGTGGTGGCCCAAGGCGGGGGCCTCGGTGGGTTCGGGGGCGGGCTACAAATGAAGGAGAGGCTTCTCCTCCTGGAGGGCATAGACGTGAAGGGCGGTCGAGTAGTTGGACGATAGGAGTCTTGAGATACTGGAATTCCCCAAGATCCGCCAGGCGCTGGCCGGAATGGCCACCTGGGCCCTGGGCAGGGAGAAGGCTCTCGGCCTTGAGGTACTGACCTCCCCGGTTGAGGTGGGCCGGGTCCAGGAGGAGACTGCCCAGGCAAAGGGGTTCCTCCAGGCACACCCTGGGTTCCGCCTGGGCGGGGTACGAGATGTGAGGGACCTTGTGGCCCGGGTCTGCCGGGGGGCTATCCTCGAACCCATGGAGATCCTGGACATGACCTCCACGGCCCTGGCATCCAGGCGGGCCAGGGGCTACCTCGGGGAACACGGGGCACCCTGGGATATCCTGGAGGGTGCAGCCAGCGGGCTCTACGACTTCCCGGGCTTCCCTGAGGAGGTTTCAGGGGCCATCTCGCAAGAGGGTGCCGTGAAGGACGAGGCCAGTCCCGATCTGGGGCGGGTCCGCAGCCTCCTCCGGAGCCTTGGAGCCAGGCTCAAGGAGCGCCTGGAGTCCATGGTGCGCTCGCCTGAGTTCGGGCGCTACCTCCAGGAACCCATAGTGACCATCCGTGAAGACCGGTACGTGGTTCCTGTGAAGATGGAACACCGCGGCCAAGTGCCAGGCATTGTCCATGACCAGTCCTCCAGCGGTGCCACCCTCTTCATTGAGCCTGAGGCCATCGTTTCCATGAACAACGAGATCAGGAGGCTCCAGCTCCAGGAGGTGGAGGAGGTTCGCAGGGTGCTGCGCCGCCTCAGCGGGCTGGTGGCCAAGGACCAGGTACAGTGGGAGGAGACCCTGCAGGCCCTGGGGCGGCTTGACTTCGCCTTCGCCAAGGCCCGGCTTGCCCTGGAGATGGGGGCCACTCGCCCCTACCAGGACCAGGAACCCAGGGTCAGGCTGCTGGAAGCCAGGCACCCACTCCTTGGAGGCCGGGCGGTGCCCATAGATATCCACCTGGGGCAGGACTTCGATATCCTTGTTGTCACCGGCCCGAACACCGGAGGCAAGACGGTGAGCCTCAAGACAGTGGGGCTCCTTTGCCTCATGCACCAGGCAGGCCTCCAGGTACCTGCCCGGGACGGGAGCTGCCTCGGGGTCTTCAACGAGGTGCTGTGCGATATCGGGGATGAGCAGAGCATTGAGCAGAGCCTCAGCACCTTTAGTTCCCACATGAACAACATCTGCCGGTTCATTGGGCGGGCAGGGCCCGGGGTGCTCATCCTCATGGACGAGATGGGGGCGGGCACGGACCCGGCGGAAGGGTCTTCCCTGGCCATGGCCATTCTTGACCACCTCGGTGAGAGGGGGGCCAGGGTGCTGGCCACAACCCACTACAGCGAGTTGAAGACCTACGCCTTCCAGAAGCCCCGGGTGGAGAACGCCGCCATGGAGTTTGACCCGGAGACGCTCTTACCCACCTTCCGCCTGATCATGGGACTCCCGGGACGTTCCAACGCCTTTGAGATCTCCCGCCGGCTGGGGCTCCCCGAGTGCATTGTTGAGGCTGCCCGCGGGCACCTGGGGGCCAAGCAGTCCAAGGCGGATTCCCTCATCCGCCAGATGGAGGATGATTCCCTCAGGCTCCATGAAGACTGCCGGAGGGCCGCCGAGGCCAGGGTCCAGGCAGAGCGGGCCATGGCCCAGGCTGAGGCAGAGGCTGAGCGGGTGAGGGCCGAGAGGGAGCGCCTGGTGGCCAAGGCCAGGGAGGAAGCGGAGAGCCTTGTCCGGAAGGCTAACCGGGAGGTGCGCCAGGCACTCAAGGAACTCAGGAAGGCCCAGAAGGAACACCATCTCCCCCAGGCGGAAGGAGCCAGGGAGCGCCTGGCCAGTCTCCAGGCGGACCTTGAGGTGCCTCCGGAGAGGGAGCCCGGCGAGCCGCCGGCTGACCTGAGGGTGGGAGACCAGGTACAGGTGGTATCCGTGGGGGTCAAGGGCACCGTCGTGGCATCCCCTGATCAGGAGGGGCTTGTCCTGGTGGAGGCTGGGGCGGTGAGGGTGCGGGTGTCCCTTGATGACCTCAGGGAGGCCAAGACCACCGTGCAGGTGGACACGCGGGAGCGGGCCATGTCCATGGCTGCCGCCAAGGTGCAGGCCTTCTCGCCGGAACTCGACCTCAGGGGGCTCACCTCGGAAGAAGCGCTTCTCAGGGTGGACAAGTACCTTGACGATGCACATTTAGCCGGGGCTGCTGAGGTACGCATCATCCACGGCAAGGGGACGGGGGCATTGAAGAAGGCCGTTGCTGAGCACCTGGGTGGACACGCAATGGTGGCCTCGTTCCGGCCTGGGGGACCAGGGGAAGGGGGAGACGGAGTCACGGTAGCCCGCCTGGAGTGAAAAGGCAGCCGCTGGGGCTGCCCTTCTTCTAGTACACTATGCCGCTTGAGTCATCATCCCTGTCCTGGATTTCTTGTCCTTTCGTTCTCGTACCCCGGAGGGGGATCAAAGGGAGTTTGCACGCTGTGAATGCTGCAGGGCTCCGTTGGTGCCTCCTGGGCAGCGTCCAGGGGCACTCGGCCGTCGGGTGCTGGCGTGAAGGGCTCGCGCCTCCTGATAAAGGACATGCTCACCGCATCGGGGCACCACGGCGTAGCCAGCTCCGTGGGGTTCTCAGCGCATACCTGTACCGGGACGTGGACGTCACAGGTCAAGAGGGGTTCTGTGCCCTTTACGAAGGGCTCATTGGAGACCGTCTCCGCCGGGCACCAGTCACCAACCCTGAGGCCCGACTTGGTGCATATGGCGGCCCGGGTTAAGGATGCCCCCGGGGGCACCTCAAAGTCCCTCACCGGAAGCTCCTCGTGGAGAACCTTCATGAAGGACGCCCATATTGCCGCGGGATACTGGCCTCCCACCACCCTGTCCATGGGTTCTCGCTGTTCAAAGCCCATCCATACCGCCCCGGAGAGGTCCGGGGTGTAGCCAATGAACCAGGCATCCGCATGGTCGCTGGAGGTGCCGGTCTTCCCAGCGGCCGGCCTGCCTATGTTGGCCCGGGTACCGGTTCCCCTGGTGATTACCCCTTTAAGGATATCTGTCATGATGTAGGCGGTGGTCTCTTTCATGGCCACGGTTTGTTCCGGTTCGGCCTCGTACACAACAGCGCCGTTCTGGTCCACCACCTTCAGGATGGCGACGGGCTTCACGTGGATCCCGTTGTTGGCAAAGGTGCCAAAGGCCGCGGCCATCTCCAGGGGGGAGACACCCTTGGTGAGGCCTCCCAGGGCCAGCGAGCGAGTGTAGTCACTGCGTTCTGAACCCCACTCCGTGGCCAGGCTGGTGATGCCCATCCGCAGGGCGTAGTCCAGGCCAGTCTCTATGCCCACGGTGTCCAGGGTCTTGACGGCCAGGACATTGATGCTGAGTTCCAGGGCCCTCCGGACCGTCATGAGGCCCCGGAAACGCCGGTCATAGTTTTCCGGCCATACTGCGCCGCGGGAATCGAACATGGGGGCGTCGTCCAAGACGGTGCCAGAGGTGAACATGCCCTCCAGGGCCGGGGCATAGGCCACTACCGGTTTGAAGGCGGAGCCGGGTTGCCTAAAGGCATCCACCGCGTCGATGTGGCCCAGCTTGCCCTCGTAGTTCCTGGCCACCAGGGCCTTGATGTGACCTGTGGAGGGTTCCACGATGGCCACGCCAGCCCTCATGGGTTCCTCGGCGTCTATGGGGAATGTCTCGTCCAGCACCTCCGCCATGGCCTTCTTGGCGGCCTCCTGGGCCTTCACGTCCAGGGTTGTATAGACCTTCAGGCCCCCGCTGTAAACTAGGTCGGGCCCGTAGCGGTCCAGGATCTGCCTGAGAACGTAGTCCAGGAAGTGCGGGGCCACAGCCCACTCCTGTTCCTCCTTTAGCCCTGCCAGCCTCACGGGTTCCGCCTGGGCTGCCTCGGCCTGCTCTTCACTGATGTATCCCTGTTCCACCATCTTGGTGAGAACCAGTGACCTGCGGCTGAGGGCTAGGTCCAGGTCCACATAAGGGGAGTACTTGTAGGGGGCGGGTGTTATACCCACCAGGATGGCGCACTCGCCCAGGGTCAGGTGACTGGCGGGCTTGCCGAAGTAGGTCTGTGCAGCCGCCTCTACGCCGTAGGCCCCGTGGCCCAGGGATATCTGGTTCAGGTACATCTCCAGTATCTCAGGCTTTGTGAATTGCCTCTCCAGCTGGACGGAGAGTATGGCCTCCTGGACCTTGCGGGTGTAGGTCTGCTCGGGGTTCTTAAGAAGGGCGCTCTTGACCAGCTGCTGGGTAATGGTGCTGCCACCCTGGACGGAGCCGCCGGTGACATTCGCGTAGAGCGCCCTGAGGATAGCCAGGGGGTTAACCCCCTTGTGCTGGTAGAACTTACGATCCTCCATGACTATGAAGGCATCCTGGAGGGTCTGGGGTATCCGGTCAAGGCTTATGGGGGTGCGGTTCTCCAGGGCATGGAGCTTAGCAACAACGGCTCCCTCAGCGTCGTAGATGACCGAGGTCACGTTGGGTTTCGGCTCGAAGCTGGAGAGGGGTGGGAGGTTCTTCACGGCGGATGCTACAAAGCCTGCGCCTAATCCTATGCCAAGGAGGACAGCTATGGTCAATAGGACGAGGAACAATCCTACCAGGCTCCGGGCAACACTGCGTTTCCTCCTGGGCTTCTTGGGCTTCTCGGTCACCCGAATCCCTCCTGAACTGGAGGACTTAATGTCCCTGAAATTATAACACAGGGCCCGCGTTCCGTAAAAGAGCAGCGGATCCAGATCAAGACCAGCAGCAATGGGTCCTGTTCTAGTATAGAAAAGACGACCGGTGCCGGTGAATGGTTCCCTTTGTGTCCCCCTCCTCTTTCATGCTATAATCTTTTACAATTGGAGGCGAGAGGCCAAGGCCCTCCGCTCCGGCCACGCTTTTCGTAAGGAGGGATGGCGCAAGGGATTCCTGCCCGGCGGGGCCCGCGCCAAGAGGATGATGAAACCCCAAGAACAGATGGCGCTCCTGAAGAGAGGCATAGCGCAGATAGTGTCCGAGGAGGAACTCCTCGCCAAGATCGAGAGGGCCAAGAAGGAGGGGAGGCCCCTCCGGGTGAAGTACGGGGCGGATCCCAGTGCCCCTGACATACACCTGGGCCACACCGTTCCAATCCGCAAGCTGAAGCAGTTCCAGGACCTGGGCCATCACGTGATCTTCATCATAGGGGACTTCACTGGCAGGATTGGTGACCCCAGCGGGCGCTCGGAGACCAGGAGACAGCTGACAGAGGATGAGGTGATGGCAAACGCCAGGACCTACCAGGATCAGATATTCAAGATCCTCAACCCGGAGAGGACCGAGGTGGTGTTCAACAGCTCCTGGCTGGGGCGGCTGGATTTCGTGTCGGTCATAGAGCTGGCCGCCAAGTACACTTTGGCCCGCCTCCTGGAGCGGGATGACTTCAAGCGCCGCATGGAGGAGGAGAGGCCCGTGAGCGTCCACGAGCTCCTCTACCCGCTGGCCCAGGCCTACGATTCTGTGGCCATCAAGGCTGACGTGGAGCTGGGCGGCACGGATCAGACCTTCAACTTCCTGCTCACCAGGGATATCCAGCGGGAGTATGGCCAGGAGCCGCAGGTGGCTGTGACAATGCCACTCCTGGAGGGCACCGATGGTATGCAGAAGATGTCCAAGAGCCTCAACAACTACATTGGGATAAACGAGGACCCCCGGGAGACCTACGGGAAGATCATGTCTGTCCCGGACAACCTGATGCTGCGCTACCTGGAACTGGTGACCGAGGTGCCCATTGAGGAGATAGAGGCTGCCAAGGCGGGACTGGAGGATGGGAGCCTTCACCCCAGGGACCTCAAGATGAGGTTGGCCAGGGAGATCGTGAGCATGTACCATGGAGATGAGGCGGCCCAGGAGGCCGGGGATG
>JBFMCS010000058.1 GCA_040754315.1 Bacillota bacterium | reverse complement strand
TTTCTGATTGTGGCTCTTCATCTGGTTTCTCGCCTCCTGGGTTTTATCTGGTGTCTTTGACCAACACCATTTTCCCAGGAGGCTTTTTTGTTGTCAAAGGCCATTCAAAACCTCACAGGAATGCTTTTTGCTTGATGCAACACGTATACCTTAGGGAGTTCATCGGGAATGAACCCCGCGGCGGGGTGCCGACAAAGACCTTTTCCACCATTTTTGGACTTTCTTGCATACAGAAGAAGGAGTTTTCTAATTTTTGTCGAACAGCATGTGGAAAACAATATCCCAACCGACAAAGGCAAACCCGTTGAAAGACGGGGACGCAAAGTCACGGGTCTACCGCTCCAAGAGAGCCATGACAGCCGGGCTGCCGAAGAGGGGGTTTTTTTCTGGCCCTTCTTTGTCATCCGGCAATGAAGGGCTTTCTCGTGCGGAGGTCCCAAGGCTTAATCAAGGCCAAAGACAAAACCCTTTCGTAGGACCCTGGCTTGCGTCTCCCGGGCACCCCAGACAGGAAGAAGGAGGCAAGAGACAGCATGGATGCCAAGGCGACTTCAGACAGGGCACTGCTATGGGCACGTTACGCCAAGACCAGAGACACCAGCACCCGGGAGAACCTCATCCTCAGCTACGCCCCAATGGTACCCCCCGTTGCGGCGCGGCTGGCCAGGAGGCTGCCCGCCCACGTCAACAGGGAGGACCTGGTTAGCTGCGGCTTTCTCGGACTCATCCAGGCCCTTGAACGTTACGCCCCGGACCGAGGGGTTCGTTTTGAGGCATACGCCATGGCTCGGATCCGCGGGGCCATGCTGGACGGGCTTCGGGCTCTGGACTGGGTGCCCGCCCATGTGAGGCAGCGAGTGCGGGAGATGGAGAGGGCCTACCTAGAGGTGGAGGCCAAGCTAGGCAGGACAGCCACGGAGGCTGAGGTTTCTGAACGCCTGGGCCTAAGCATGGAGGAGTTTCAGAAGCGCCTCAAGGAAGGGCTCAGCAGTTACCTCCTCTCCCTGGAGGACTTCACCGGGGATGAGGATGGCCCCAACGGGAAGACCACGTGGAGTATCGTGGATGATACCTCTCCCCCGCCGGAAGACCAGGTACAGGTGAATGAGCTTAGGGATTCCGTTGCTAAGGCCATAGACTCTCTTCCGGAGAAGGAACGCCTGGTGGTGCAGCTCTACTACTACAGGAGGAAGACAACCTCGGAGATCGCCAGGGTCCTCGGGGTTTCGCAATCCAGGGTATCCCAGTTGCACAAGAAGGCCCTCTTGAGGCTCCGCACCAGGATCCAGAGGGAGCAGCTCCCGGGATTCGAGGCGCCCCCATGCGAGGCGCCGAGGAAGGTAGCAGTACACTGAACTACAGGGATCATGGCCTGAGGGGCTTCCCCAGTCTTCCCTCACGGCCCTGATCCCCTGGCTTCCAGTAGCAGGTACCCTTCATGCCTTCAGGAAGGTAGTCCTGGTTTACCCAGTGCCCGGGGAAGTCGTGGGGGTAGCGGTACCCTGCACCATGGCCAAGGCGAGCGGCGCCCCGGTAGCTGGCATCCCTAAGGTGAGGGGGCACCGGCTCCGTGGCCTTCTCCTCCGCATCGCGCATTGCCCGGGATATGGCGGTGTAGGCGGAGTTGGATTTCGCCGTGGTGGCCAGGTAGATTGTAGCCTCGGCCAGCGGGATCCTCGCCTCGGGCATACCCAGGAAGTCGACGCTCTGGGCCGTGGCGCTCGCCAGGACCAGGGCGAATGGGTCTGCCAGGCCTACATCCTCCGCTGCCAGGACCAGAAGGCGCCGGGCGATGAAGCGCACGTCCTCCCCAGCCACCAGCATGCGGCCCAGCCAGTAGAGGGCGGCATCAGGGTCAGACCCCCGGACGCTCTTGATGAACGCAGATATCACATCGTAGTGCTGGTCTTTGCCCCCGCCATAGGAGATGGCCCGTCTCTGGATGGCGTCGGCCGCCATCTCCAGGGTGACCCTGTGCACCCCGTCCTGACCCGGGCGTGTGGCTAGGACCGCCACCTCCAGGGCGTTCAACGCCGACCTGGCATCCCCGTTGGCTACATCGCTCAGGTGCTCCAGGGCAGCCAGATCCAGGCTGGCCCGCATGCTCCCCAGGCCCCGTTCCTCGTCCTTGAGGGCCGCCTGGAGTATTGACTTGATCTGTCCGGGGCTCAGGGCCTCCAGGCGGTAGATCCTGGAGCGAGAAACCAGGGGCGGGTTCACCTCGAAGAAGGGATTCTCAGTGGTGGCCCCGATGAGCACAAGAGTGCCATCCTCCACCGAAGGGAGCAGCGCATCCTGCTGGGATTTGTTAAAACGGTGGATCTCGTCAATGAAGAGTATTGTCTTCTGGCCGTTGAGACGGAGGCGTGCCCCGGCCTCCTCCACCGCTCTCCTGATGTCCGCCACCCCTGAGGTCACGGCATTGATCTGCTCGAAGTGGGATCTGGTGGCTGTGGCGATAAGATGGGCCAGGGTGGTCTTGCCTGATCCCGTGGGCCCGTAGAAGATGCAGGAGGATACCCGGTCGGCCTCAATGGCCCTGCGAAGGGCCTTGCCCTCCCCCACCAGGTCCTCCTGGCCGACAAACTCCTTTAGCGTCCTGGGACGCATGCGGGTGGCCAGGGGCGCCTCCTTCGCCTTGTCCCTGGGGTAAAGTCCTTCAAAGAGATCCAGGGTTCCTCACCTCCCCGGTTTACGAGGTAAAGGCGCGGATTCTCCTCAGGGCCTCCTGGATACCGGCGGAACTCACATCCTTGTGGGTGACCATGCGAACCCTGCCGGGTCCCATGGCGTTGCAGAGCACCCCCGCCTCCTTGGACCGCTGGGCCCAGCCAGGGGCATCCTTCACAAAGAAGCTCACTATGTTGGTCTCCACGTGGGCCACGTTCACCTGGACGCCGGGGATGCAGGCAAGACCCAAGGCCAGCGCCTTGGCATTCTCGTGGTCCTCCTGGAGGCGCTCAATCATAGTGGTGAGCGCTACGATCCCCGCGGCGGCCAGCACCCCTGCCTGTCTCATGCCGCCCCCCAGCACCTTCCGGTTCCTCCGGGCCCTGGCTATCCACGGGGCATCGCCCGCCAGCATGCTCCCTGCGGGGGCTGCCAGCCCCTTGGAGAGGCAGAACATGACTGAGTCCGCGTAGCGTGCGATTTCACCAGCATTGACGCCCAGGACCGTAGCGGCGTTGAATATCCTGGCGCCGTCCAGGTGGACGCTAATGCCCTCCCTCCTGGCCAGGTCGAAGATGGCCTTCATGTCCTCCAGGGGCATGACGCTGCCGCCCCCCCTGTTGTGGGTGTTCTCCAGGCAGACCAGGGTAGTTGGCGGGAAGTGAACGTTGGGGGGGCGAAGAGCCGCCTGCACCAAGCCGGCGGTGAGGCGTCCCCGGTTACCTGCGACTGTCCTGGGCTGGCACCCGGACACCAGGGATACACCGCCAGCCTCGTAGTAGAAGATGTGGGCCTCAGCCTCAAGGAGCACCTCGTCCCCCCGGCACGTGTGGGTCATTACCGCCACCTGGTTGGCCATGGTGCCAGAGGGCAGGAACAAGGCTGCCTCCTTCCCGGCCATCTCAGCGGCCAGAGCCTCGAGGCGGTTCACCGTGGGGTCCTCACCGTAGACATCATCGCCCACCTCGGCCTCATACATGGCCTCCCTCATCTCCGGGGTGGGCCTGGTCACCGTGTCGCTTCTGAGATCGATGACGTGGTTCATCATCGCACCCCCTTATGGAGAGTTCTACGAATCAGGGCGTGAACCCTCCGGGTCCCATCACACACCTGGCGGCCCTTTCCGCCAGTACAAGGGGCCAGTTCACGGGGGCCAGCGTGAACACGATGCACCCTACCGCAAGAATGAGCAAGGGTACCAGCATAATCCAGGGCGAATCCTTCCACACGAACCGGGACCCTGGTTTCCCGAAGAAGGCCGAGATCACGATGGGGAAGTAGTAGGCAGCGTTCATGATGCTGCTCACCAGGAGCACCGCCACCAAAAGGGGCGCTCCCTTGTCCAGGGCCCCCAGGCTCAACTGCCACTTGCTCACAAAGGCATTCAGTGGTGGCACTCCCACCATTGTGAGGGCTGCGATGGTGAACCCGGTCATGGTCACAGGCATTTCCAGTCCTATGCCAGCCAGGTCTGGAATCCGGCGTTTCTTTGCCGTGTGGATCATGGACCCGGCGCACATGAAGAGGCAGCCCTTCATAAAGCAATGAGTGAATATGTGGTAGATGGCGCCCACCAGCGCTACGGGGGACAGCAGGCCGACCCCCATGAGGACATAGCCCAGCTGGGTCACGGTGGAGTATGCGAGCCGCCTCTTTATGCCCACCTGGGCGATCGCGGCGGCGGAGCCCACCAGGATTGTCACGACGGACATGTCCAGGATGATCCGGTTCCAGCCAGTCTCTTCCATGAAGACCACGCCGAAGACGCTGTAGACCACCCGGATAAGGCCGTAGGCCCCGGTCTTCACCGTGAGGCCTGAGAGCAGGGCGCTGCCAGGGGAGGGCGCGTTGGCGTGGGCATCGGGAAGCCAGATGTGCAGGGGCACCATGCCTGCCTTCACCCCGAAGGCAATGAGAAATCCCAGGAAGGCCAGGAAGGCCAGGGAACTCTGGGGCATGGGGGCCCCGTTGGGCACCAGGTCCACTGAGCCCTTGAGGTGGTAGGTAATGACCACCGCCAGGAACAGCGAGATGCTGGCTATGACCGTGAGGAACAGGAACTTCATGGAGGCGTCGTAGGCATCTGGGGTCTCGGCCTGGGCCACCACCCCCATGATGGACAAGGACATGATCTCGAAAAAGAGGAAGAAGGTAAAGAGGTCCCCCGCGATGGCGACGCCGGCCAGGCCCAGCATGGCGAAGAGCAGGAAGGCGTAGAACCGGTACTTCTTGGGGTCCTCGGACTCGTAGCCGAAGGAATAAAGGGTAATCAGGAGCCCGGCGAATCCCACCAGTATGAACATGAACAGGCCGAGGCCGTCGGCGTAGAGGCTCAGCCCCACTGGGGGCAGGATCTGGGTGAAACGCACGTAGAGGGGGTTTCCCTCCATGACATCCCCATATATCCTCCAGGCCGTTACTACGGGCGCCATGGCCGCCAGGGTGATCACCCAGGGCGTCGCCCGGGGGAAGCACCGCCCGAACAGGAATGACCAGAGCCCGCCGGCTCCCAACACGGCCAAGGGTAAAACGAGTATGTAGTCGCTGCCCGTCAATGCCATGTCGTCACCACCTACATGATGGCCTGGATGGCCTTCTCCACGATTGGTATGGTAATCCGGTGAGCGAACAGCCCCACCGCCAGGCACATGGCCGCCAGGATCAGTGTGGGCACCAGCATGCTGGGGGGTGCTTCGAGGCCTTCAGGCCTTTCGAACTCGCCCTTCTTGAAGAAGGCCGTCATGACGATGGGAAGGTAGTACATGGAGTTCAGGAGCGAGCTGGCCAGCATCACGAGGGCCACAGCGGGCCTCTCCGCCTGGAAGCAGCCTGTGAGGATGTAGTACTTCGTTATGTACCCGCAGATGGGCAGTATGCCCACAAGGCCCAGTCCTCCGATGGCAAAGGCAGCCATCGTTAAGGGCAGCCTCTTCGCCGCGCCGTGCAGCTGGGCGATCCTATCCCGGCCCGTCAGGGTGATGATGGCCCCAGCGCAGAAGAACAGCGTGATCTTCATGAGGGCGTGGTTCATGATGTGAAGGAGGCCACCCATGACGCCCGCGGGGGAAAGCAGGGAGGCACCCAGGGTTATGAAGCCCAGCTGCGATATTGTGGAGTAGGCCAGCCGCCTCTTCAGGACCGTCTGTTTCAGAGCCAGGACGGAGGCCACCAGTATTGAGAAGATCATAACGAAGCTCAGGTAGTAGCCGAGGTCAAGCTCCCTGAGCACGTCCGGGCCGTACACGGAGAACATCACCCTGAGCACCCCGAATAGCCCGGCCTTGACCACTGCCACGGCGTGAAGGAGCGCGCTCACGGGGGTTGGGGCCACCATGGCCGAGGGCAGCCAGGAGTGAAGTGGTATCACCGCAGCCTTGGTAGCGGAGCCCATGACGGCGCCGAAGAATGCGATGCTGATAAGTACCTGGTAGCGATCAACGGCCGGGGCCAGGACCCCGCCCTTTGCGAAGTCAAGGCTAGGCACCAGCGCTGCCAGGAGGATGGTGGCAAAGAGGAAGAGCGCCCCCCCGGAGAGGCAGTAGATGATGTACTTGGTGCCGGCATCCAATGCCTCCCTGGTCCTGGGGTGGATGACCAGGGGATAGGTGGCAAAGGCCAGGAACTCGAGGAACAGGTACATGGTGACCATGTTCCCCGAGAAAGCCAGGCCCATGGTGGGGCTCATGGACAGGATGAAGTAGGTGAAGTAGTTGCGACGGTTGTGCTCGTGGGCCATGTAGCCCATGGAGTAGACAGTGGCAAGGTTCCAGAGGAAGGACGACGTGACGGCAAACAGCATGGAGAAACCGTCTACCCGGAAGAAGAAGTCGTGCCCCCTGACGAAAGTGAAGACCCGGAACTCCAGGATCTGTCCGGACCAAGCCATTGTCGCTATGTAGGCCACCAGGGAGAAGGTCAAGGCAGATGTGAGGAAGGCCATGGCGTTGCGGGCCTTGTCGCCCTTGATCACCAGGCCGATCAGGGCCGCGCCCACCACGGGTATGATCACTGCTATAAGGGGTAGAGGTGTCGTCAAGCCCATCCCTCCGTCCGCCCGCTACCTGCGAGCCAGGCCTACCAGGCCTGCGATTAACAAGATGGCCAGGAACAGCATTATGACCATGCCGCAGAAGTCCGTGTTCAGTATGCTTACCTCAGCGTAGGAGCGGTCCCCTTCGGGGTCCAGGTCGGTCTTGGCCATAGTCTGGGAGGCCCGGGTTGTAAGGAGGTTGCCCTCTTCCCACACCAGCTTCACGTTCCTGGCTACAGCGGCCTGGGCGAAGTCCCGGATGGCACGGGCGGCCAGTATCAAGAGGCGTCCAATGCTGGTCAGGGTCTCTCCGTCAAAGTGTCCCACGGCAAGGCAGGCCCTCCACAGGGCCATGGCCGTCCCCACGTAGAAGGCATCCACTGACCTGTCCACGATGTTACCCAGCCGCACGAAGGAGCTGAGGGTCAGGCCTATTACAGGCCTGTACACCATGTTCTCCACGCTGTTGTCGATGGCACACCCGGTCTTGATGAAGGCCCCCAGGGACATCCCCACCACCGGCCGGAACACTATGGACTCGACGCTCAGAGACCTGGGGAGGCAGAAGTCAAACACCCTCTTTGCCTTGAACACCAGGAAGAGCCCAACACCCAAGGCTATCACGACCAGGGTCCCCTGGAGGTCATACCAGGTCCACACGGATATGTGCTCAAGGTGCTCGATACCGTGATGGTCGTAGGGAAACCCCTCGGACATGGGCACCACTAGTCTGGAGAGTACGGGGTTGGAGGCCTGGCCCATCAGGAGCACACCCAGGGCGAAGGCCCCGAAGACCGCCTTCTCCAGCGGGGTCTCGCGCTCCACATGGCGATGATAGCCTGAACCCGGCCCCAGGAAGAGCCCGTAGAACAGTTTCGTGATGTAGCACACCGTCATTGCCCCGGTGAGCATGAACAGTTTCTCTGCCACGTAGAGGGCTGTGTCGTGATGGTGCTCAAAGGCCTCAACGATGGCATGGTGGAGCAGGGTCTTGCTGACGTATCCCCCGAACCCGGGCAGGCCCGTGATGCCCGCCACTGCCACAGCGAAACAGGCGGCGAAGAAGGGCATATCCCGGCCAAGTCCCCCCATCTCCCGGATGTCCAGGGTATGGGTCCTAAGATATATGGCGCCCACGAGCATGAACATGGCCGCCTTAAACATGGCGTGGTTCATTATGTGGTACGAGGCCCCAGCGAAGCCCATGGCGCCCTCAATGCCCAGGTACGCGGCGGCGCCTACCCCCATGAGGATGTAGCCCATCTGGGAGACGCTGCTGTAGGCCAGGATCCTCTTAGCGTTGGTCTGGAACAGTGCCATGAAGGCCGCCAGGAACATGGTGGCGATCCCTATCCATATTACCAGATAGCCGTAGGATTCCATGACGTGCCAAAGGCCCTCGGGCCCGGGGGTCATGATCAGGCTCACGGTGCGGATGACGCCGTAGGCCCCCGTCTTTATCATGATCCCGGAAAGCAGTGCGCTGGCAGGGGAGGGTGCCACCGGGTGTGCCTTGGGGAGCCAGATGTGCAGTGGCACCATACCGGCCTTCACACCGAAGCCAGTGATGAGGAGGGCCCCTATGAGGGCATTCGAATGGCCCAGGTAGTCCAGGAGGGGCTTCATGGCAACGGTACCGGCAGCGTCCTCCATAAGGAATATGCCGGATAGAAGGCAGAGACCGCCGAAGATCCCCATGTACATGTAGAGGGACCCCGCGGCCACGGCCTCGGGCGTCTCGGTGTGGACCACCAGGACGTAGGAGGCCACCGTCATCAGCTCAAAGAAGGCGAAGAGGGTGAAGAAGTCCCCAGCCATGAAGGTTCCAACACAGCCTGAGAGCGTGAGTACCAAGAAGAAGTAGTAGCGGTCCCTGGCATGCTCGTGCCCCATATACTTGGTGGAGAAGGCAGTGGCCAGCAGCCAGACCACGGATGACAGTGCCGCCATGAGGCCCCCGAATGCGTCTACCCGGAAGGTGAGCCCCTTGCCCATGACCCCCCCTATCTCCAGGACCACTGGCGCGTGCAGCGTCATGCTCAGGAGGAACACAGCAAGGGCCGCCGTGGCGGTGGTGATCGCCAGGGCGGTGAGGTCCCGGAGGCCCTCGGAACACCGGGACGCGGCGTACACAGCAAAGGAACCCAGCAGGGGGACTATGACAACCCACAGGGGCAATGAGCTATGGAGCGCAACAATTTCGCTGTAACCTGCTGCCATCGTCTCTCCCCCCTCCCGGCAGCCCTAAGGGAGTACCTGGCGAACCGCAGCCCTAGCCAGTTCCAGGGGCCAGTTGAAGGGCAACACGGCGAAAATCACACACCCTACCGCCAGAATTGCCATGGGAACCAGCATAGAGCGGGGAGCCTCGTGAGCCTTGCAGCCAGGATGCTCCCCCTTGAAGAACGCGGCCACCACGATGGGGAAGTAGTAGGCGGCGTTGAGCATGCTGCTGAGCACCAGGAGTCCCACGACTAAGGGCTGTGAGGCATCCAGGGCACCCAGGGCCAGGTTCCACTTGGAAAGGAAGCCGTTCAAGGGTGGGATCCCCACCATGCTGGCGGCTGCCAGGGTGAAGCAGCCCATGCTCACGGGCATTTGCCTGCCTATCCCGTCCATCTGGGAGACCATCTTCTTCCCCGTCTCGTGTATAATAGCACCGGCCACAAGAAAAAGACAGCCCTTCATAAACGCATGAGTGAAGACATGGTACAAGGCACCAACCAGGGCTCTCTCACCAAGAAGCGCGATCCCTGTGAGGACGTAACCGATCTGGGCTATGCTGGAGTAGGCCAGCCGTCTCTTGAGCTCGTCCTGCCTCAGCGCAGCAGCGGAACCCAGGAGCATCGTTATGGCGGCGATTACCAGCAGGATGTCATTCCAGCGCATCTGGTAGGCGAAACTGGCACCGAACACCCCGAAGTACACTCGGATCAGGCCATAGGCGCCTGTCTTGATCATGATCCCGGAAAGGAGAGCGCTCGCAGGCGCGGGCGCGACAGGGTGGGCATCAGGCAGCCACACGTGGAGAGGGAACATACCGGCCTTCATCCCGAACCCCACCAGGAAACCCATAAAGCCTAGGGTTGCCAGGCGGCCCGGGGCATTTACCAGGGGGCCTGCGTGCAGAGAGCCCGTTCCTGCAAGGTGGTAGGTGATGATGACACCAAGGAACAGACCCAGCCCACCTGCGATGGTCATGTAGAGGTACTTGGCGCCTCCGGCCATGGCCTCGGGGGTCTCCTCGTGGATTATGAGGACATAGGACAGCACTGACATGAGTTCGAAGAAGAGGAAGAGCCCCAGGAGGTCCCCGGCCAGGACGGTCCCTAAGCAGCCGCCCAGTACCACCATGTGGAAGGCGTAGAACCGGCTCTTGTTGTGGCCGTGGGCCATGTAGCCCGGTGTGTAGATGGTGACTACCAGCCATATGAAGCTGAAAAGGAGAGCCATGAAAAAGCCGAGGGTGTCAACGTAGAAGGAGAAGGCCCCAGGGAAGGCGAAGAAGCCCCGCCCGGATATGACAGCCGCACCTTGAGATATGGGAGGGTACATAAGCGCCACCAGCGCCACTGTGAGGGCCGAGGCCCCTAGTGCAAGGCGTTCTGTGAATTGTCCCCCGTACCGCCCGGCGAAGTAGATGGGCACCGCGGAAATGATGGGCAAAAAAGTAGCGAGAACAGGTAGTATGGAGATAACGGCTTCCCCTGCTGCACCTTCCATGCGAAACCCTCACCTCTAGCCCTTGGCCCCGATAGGAGCTTTCATTAACCGGGCACCAGGAAGGCCCTGTGGCGGCCCACCCGTGACACGCAACATCAATGGGTTCGACAAGAAAGCGACTCTTCCTCCCACGGGGAAATATTTCATTCATCCTGGTGGCCTTGGGGGCCGCCAGCCACCACGTCACCCAGGCCCGGGGATACGGGCCTGAGGACGACGTCCCCCCACGCCCCTACACGCCCCCCTGCCACCAGCACAACACCCTGGATACCTCCACACCTGGAGGCCAGGTCAAGTGCAGCGTCGATGTCCTCTTGTCCCTTGACCCGGTTTCCCAGGGCAGTGGCGTAGGCATCAGCCAGGGCTGTCCAGTGTGACATCACCATGACGCAATCAGCCCTGCCAAAACTCAGGGAATGGCCCACGGTGCCCGAGGAGGAGCATACCCCTAGCCCGCCTGGGGCCCGCACCTCCAGGCCCACCCGGCCGGAAAGGGGGGACACCCCAGCGTGGAGCGCGATCACCCGGGGCTTGCGAGAGAGCAGGAACACGTCGCCCCCGTTCTCCACTACCACCTCGGAGCAGGACTGGGCTAGGTGACGGCCCACCGCCTCCGCGACAGCCCCGGCCACCGCGGCCATTGGGCCGACCCCGGCCTCCCGGGCTGCCCTGGCCATGTCAACCACAACGCCCGGGGCACCCGGGAGCACCGCCACCGGCACCAGGGAGGAATGGAACTCCTGGTGCCGGGCTATGTAATCCTCAAGGTCACGCCACAGGGAGAGCACTGCGGCCAGTGCCGAGGGTGCGGTCTGGAGCGTGAAGCCCTCCCTGTCCACCGCGCACCACAGGTCGGTCTCTCTGTGGCGGACCTGAAAGCTCACCAGATCCACCGGGAGCATTGCCCTGCGATAGGTCCTGGGCTGCATGAGGCCCTCCTAGAAGTTGACGGATATGACCCTGACAGGGCAGGCCTCAACACAGAGCTCGCAGGCCACGCAACGCTCAGCGTTGAAGACAAGCTCCCACTCCGGGGCCCCTATGACCAGCGCGCCAGACCCACAGACGGCGGTGCAGGCACCGCAGTTGACGCAGGCCTCCTTATCCACCCGTAACTCCTTTTCCATAAACCTTACCCCGATACCCTCCTCGGCCAGGAAATCCAAGGCCTTCTCCAGGGCGTCCCGTGGGGCCTCAACCTCCATGAGGAGACGGCCTGCCTGGTCGGGCTCTATCTTTGCCCTCAGTATGTTCACGGATAGGCCATAGTCCCTCACCAGTTGACAGGTGATGGGCTTCTCTGTGGAATCTGCCTGGAAATCCAGGATGATCCTGGTCTTGGACATCTAGGACACCTCCTTGGGGTCAAGTGCCTTGACAGTGCCTTCCAGCGGGAGATTGGCCACGGGCTCGCTGAGGAAGAACCTCCCCTGGAGGATCCAGTCCTTGAGAGCACCGGTGATCTGGCGGGCCTTGTGGTAGCTGGAGAGGGGTGCGGTCCTGACCGTCTTCCCTTCCAGCTCTACTCGCCCGCTCCTGAGCTCGGCGTAACTTACCCGCCTCAGGGCCGGCCTTGAACGGCTGGGCACCGAGTAGTCGAAGACAGAAGTGAAGATCTGGTGGTCTCTTATTGCCAGGGAAGAGGCAAGGTCCGAGTCCAAGACTGGCACGGCAACCCCTATCCCGACGAAAAGGCTAACCCCGTAGGCCTCGAAGACGCAGGCTCTGAGGAACCCCGTGTTCATCCCCTTGAGGTCCCCTATCAGGCTGAGCGTGCCTGAAGGGCCTAGGGGTACCCCCGCGTCGTCCCGGGCCTGCCCTGGGTTGTGCTGCGTGCCTTCCCAGGCCACGTAGCCCTGGCCCCCGCCCAGGAAGACGCGGGTTCCGATGCCCACCGTGCGGTACAGGGGGTCCTTGAACAGGGGACTCAGCTGTCCTGAGGTCGAGTAGGTGACGTTGCCGCAGCGTGGCAGCAAGATCCCCATGTAGGTGTAGATGGTCCTGTTGGATGAGTTGGTTGCGGCTGCGTAGTTCTGGTAACAGTTCCTGGGGTTGAACAGGAATGCCTGGTTCAGGTCGTCAAGGTAGAGGTCTCCCTCGAACTCCCGCCGGGGGTAGCAGTCGGTACCATAGGCTGTGGCCTTGAGGTGGACGGGCCGCCGGGCCACTAGGTCCTCAATGACGTGGGCGCCACCGTACTCCAGGCCCCTGGATTCGGACACCTCGGTGGCGCCGATGTAGGCGTCCACTGCCGCCAGGCCTGCGTAGGCTGGAACGTCGTTTAGGGAAACCCGGGTCATCTTGATGGGGGGATCACTGTGACCAAAGTTCACAAACGCCCCCGAAGAACACATGGGGGCAAAGGTGCCAGTGGTCACCACATCCACCCGTTCCGCGGCGGCACTCACTCCCTTCTCGTCCACTAGGGACAGGTACTCCTCCGCTGTCAGCACCACTGCCTTTCTCTCCCTGATCCTCTCGTTTACCTCCTGGTAGGTCCTGTAGCGCTCTCCCATGGTCCGGTTCTCTCCCCTTTCGGCCCCTTCGCAGGCTTCCCCTCATCCATCCAGGTTTACCCTTCAGGAACGAAAACACCCCTCCGAGAGAGAGGGGCATCTATCGTTTCTCATCTCTCAGAACCGGAGTTCTGCAGGAGTTGGCACCGTGTGGCGCATGAGCCACCGGTTGCCGGGCTTCATCGGGCCAGTCCCTCCGCCGCTCTGGATAAGAGTCCTGCCATATGGGGTTTGGACTCATGATACACTCGGGAATCGGCCCCTGTCAATTGCCTTTTTTCGGCCGGGCGTGCAGGGAGTTCGCCCCAGATCTCCAAGGCCAGGTGGCCTTTTCTCCAAACCAGTAAGCGTGAAACCTATTCCCAAATGCTTCCTCAGGGTTACCTGTCACTTCTTCGCGGAGGTTACGGCGATGATGGAAGAGCCACTATTGGCACGCCATCCCGGAAGAACCGGCCTCCCCTTTGCGCACGTTACCCCACAGCACCTTTCACCTCCTTCGCCTCCCGGCGTGAAGCCTGGCTTATCTTCTGCTGCTTCAGGTGGCTAGGCTCCGGCGGCTGCCAGTCTAACCCCGCCCGGTTTCATGACGAGGCAGGGAACTGGACGCCTTACGGGGAATCCTGGATTGTGTGAGCTTGACACACTGGGGAGGGGTCCAGCCTTGGAGGTGCGAGTCGCCCTGGCGGGTTTTGGTGGGGTCGGGAGGGCCCTGGCGGCCCTGGCCTTCTCCAGGGAGGAACAGTCAGTCACCGACTTCGGTCTTCGTATAAGGATCTGCGCCGCTGGCACAAGATCCACCACCCTGTGGGGGGACCTTGACCCGGGCACCCTGGCCTTTGTGGCCAGCCGGGCGCTGCCGTTAACCGCCTACCGGGGGGGACACCGGGAAACCTCCCTGGTGAAGGCCGCTCTCCTGGCCAGGGCACACGTCCTGGTAGACGCTACATCCAGTGACATCTGGACTGGACAGCCAGGGCTCGACCTCCTGCGGGCAGCCATGAACCAGGGCCTCCACGCAGTTGTGCTGAGCAAGGGCCCACTACTTACCGCCTACAAGGAGCTCCAGGGGCTCTCGCAGTCCGCCAGGGTGCACCTCAAGGCCAGCGGCGCCACGGCTGCCGCCCTTCCTTGCCTGGACGTAGCCGAGGTAAGCCTTGCCGGGACAACCCTACTGTCCATAAATGGCATCTTGAACGGCACCACCAACTATCTCTTGGGACGCATGGAGGAAGGCATTCCCCTGGCGTTGGCACTGCAGGAGACCGTCCACAGGGGCATAGCTGAGCCTGATCCCCGCTGGGACCTGGAGGGGTGGGACACAGCGGCAAAAACCGTCCTCCTGGCGAACATAGCCATGGGTGCAGGCATTGGTCTCTCCGCCGCCGCCGTAGAGGGAATAGGCGGCCTGGATGCCGCCTTTGTGCAGGATGCCCTGGCCCAGGGGAAGAGGGTCAAGCTGGTGGGGTCTGCGGTAAGAGGAGTGGGAGGCATCAAGGTGCAGGTAGGGCCCCAGGTACTCCCTTGTGACCACTTCCTGGCATCAGTCAACGGGGCGGACAAGGCAGTATCCCTGGAAACCGATACCATGGGCACGCTAAGCCTTGTGGGAGGCCGCTCAGACCCCCGGGGCGCTGCGGCTGCCGCCTACAAGGACATCATCAACATCTTCCGCCCAAGACCCTGAGGGATGCCGGAACCTCTCATAGAGAATCTGCCTGCAGGGTTGGGGCAGCAGCACCTTATTCGCAAGAGGACGATAGGCCCAGCATGGCTGCACTCTTTCCCAGGTATGGCCATGCCACAGGTCCCTTCTCCCGGCGGGACTAGAGAAACCCGTACTCCCTGGCCAAACCCTTCCACCCCCGTGTCAACCCATCTAAGAATGTTACCCAAGAGAGATGGAACACTCAGTTAGGAATGTTACCGGCAAGATGGATGGATAGTCGTGAATTATACAGTTTTTGAGAGAGTCTGGGTCAAGTTGAAGAAGGGAATCAAGGTGACGTTTGAGGGCAAGGGGATTGAGGGTACTGATGTGGCTGACGATAGTATCTTGGGTTTCTGAGTCCATGGCGCCAGCCTCAATGAGGCGCTGGAAC
>JBFMCS010000057.1 GCA_040754315.1 Bacillota bacterium | reverse complement strand
ATAGGGGACATAGACATATCCGTAGACCCCTCCTCCCTGCTTCATGGAGAAGAGATTCTATAGATGCTACCCGAAATCCTCTGGTTCCGATTCCCAGGGATAATATGTTGGCAGAAACATCTATTGGAAATTTTGAGGCTTAACCGAACACCAATGCGAACGCCGCCAGGTCTATGACCTGCCTCGCCTGGCCTCACGGTAACCGAACACCGGGCGGACAATCCTGCCCCTTCTGTTCTCCAGGTTCGCCGTAACTGGGATACGTCCGTTGAGGACGAAACCCGCGAGCCGAGGCTCTTGGCATTATCCTTACCTCCGGCTGCCGATGACCCCGTTTCACCGCCTGGGCAGCACGGGATCGGTGGCGGGCTCACCGGACAGAACACGGACTATCTGCTCCGCAGCCCTCACTCGCACCTCACGGGCAGACTCCTCGGAGTAGTAAGCGACATGCGGCGTGATGAGCAGGTTATCCAAGGTTAGGAGACGGCTGTCCCGGGGAGGTGGCTCCACGGTGGTGACATCCAGGGCCGCCCCAGCCAGAGTCCCGCTGGCCAGCGCATCACAGAGCGCATCCTCATCCACGACGCCCCCCCGTGAAGTATTGATGAGATACGCCCCCTTCTTCACCAGAGACATCTCAGGTTTCGAGATCAACCTGGCTGTGGCACCGGAAAGCGGTGTGTGAAGGGTAATGAAGTCGCTCTCCCTCAACAGTGTAGGCAGGTCCACCTGTTTCACGCCCGGCGGCCACCGATCCTCAGGGACAAAGGGATCGTGGCCTATGAGTTCTAGGCCGAAACCCTGGGCCTTCATGGCCACTAGCCGCCCTATGGCGCCCAAGCCCACTATGCCTAAGGCCTTACCCCGTAGCCTGATGGGCCGGACATTTCCGATCTCCCACCTTCCTTGACGCACCAAATCGTTCAGCCTCGCGAGGCCCCTGGCACACGCCATTATGAGAGCGAGGGTATGGTCAGATACCTCCTCGACACAGTACCCAAGCACGTTAGTCACCACAATTCCCGCCTCCACCGCAGCCTCCACGTCCACGTTGTCATAGCCTATGCCTTCCACCGAGATCACCTTGCACTTCTTTAGAACCTGGATGACCCTGCGGGTGATGGGGGAATACTCAACTAGCAGAGCGTCAGCATCCGCTGCAATGGTAGCCAGTGTGTCTTCGTCAGAACTGGGGGACAACACAACTCCAGCATTGATCCGGGCAAAGATTGGCTCCTCTATATCGAAATCAGGCCAGCTCCAGTCCCCTACTACGATCTTCACCAGTCCCTTCCTCCCCTGCCTCCCATTCCCTGTCCCGTGCGCCAAATCCTGGCCATCCCGGTGGTACACAGCCACAGGAGTCGGGACAAGTGCCCTGGCTATCTCAGTTTCCCACTGTCCATTGAGATTCCTCTTCGCCAGGATACCCCGCCTTCCTGCAAGGCCCCTTCCCACCATCGCCCCCGGCACCTCGCGGGGGCGTAACCAGCAGTGTGAACATGTGCCCCGGGCGGAGCAAGGGTCCCGCCCTTTGCGCAAGCTAGCCTTGCAGGCAGGAACTGGCCACTGCAACCGGCAACTGCCGGGAGATGACAGCCGGCTCCCAGGATATGATTTCGGGCGATCACTCCCTCTCCTTCACGGCCGACCTTGCCTTAACCCTGAGATTTACGCCAGGGATCCTGCCGAACGGCCACGGCAGTTCAATGCTGAGGCTAAGATCCACCTCCACCGTGGGGTCCTCCACCCCTCCTTCTTGTCTAGAAGTGACGGGGTTCAGGACCCTGGCAACCAGGTCTATGTCCTCATCTTCTGCTGTGGGAAACGATGCCTTAAGGTTGTCCAGCGTCCAAGTGCGCGCAAGTGCGGATCCCTCTTCCGGATCTACGTAGCGTTGCCCCAGGTAGAGCTTTTCCAGATCAAGGGCGTGCAGGCCCGCCAGGGCTCCCATATCTGCCGCACTAGACATTTTCTGGCGGGCCAGTACTACAAAACCGGTATTGAGCACTAAGCCCATGAGGAGCACCAAGATCGGGAGAAACATCACCACCAGAAACGCCACAGCACCCCTCTCCCTGGGCCCCCAAAGCCACCGTCTTATGCCAACCCAGGAGGGGGTCTGGTTAAGCCGCGTGGAGCCCTCCCTATGGCCACACCACCATGCTCCCTGTCGTGGTTGGATGGTTACCATTACCTCACCCTCTCACTCCGGGTTATCACCTCGGCAGTCAACGGCACGCTCCCTCGTACTGCTGCTGCGAATAGGGGCGTCTTGGCCTGGTAGGTGCAGGTCAGCCGTACCCGTATGGTCCAGCCGTAGGAAGCAGTGAAGGGTGAGATGTATATCTCGACGTCCTCAGGGTGAATCCCTCCCATTTCCAGCAGTGCGCCAATTCGCTCATACACTGCGGCTGTAGCCCCTCCCTCAACTGCAGCCCGCCTTGCCCCTTCCCTGGCCGCATGACTGAGCACCAGCTGGGTATTCATTAGCATCCCTGCGTCCAATATGCAGAAGAGCAGTAGCACCAGCAGCCATAACACAATCGCAAACTCTACGGCGGCAGCACCCCGGCTCCGCCGTAACCCCAGCCTCCAGAAGCGTCTCCACCAAACCGGTGGCACCTTTAGTTAGCCCCGGAGATCTTGTCGATGATGTCCTCCAGCTGGTTGGTCAATGCCTGGCCTAGCCTAGTAAGGCTTCCGATGAGCATGACCGCCACCAGGGCAAGTATAAGGGCATACTCCGCAGCTGTCGCCCCTCGTTGTCCGTGGCCCATCTTTAGCTTGCATGCCAACAGCCACCCGTAGAGCAGCTCACTTATTCCGCTCATTCCCCTCAATACCTCCATTCGGCTCTTCACCTGTGGATGAAGGCCAGGATGTTCGGAAAAACCACTAGCACTATGAGGCAGGGCAGGAAGAACACCGTAGTGCAGATGGTGAGTTTCAGAGGTACAAGGCTAGCCTTGTGCTGGAGTTCCAGGGAGCGTCTTTTTCGAAGGCTCCGGGCCTCTCTCACAAAGAAGTCTTTGAGGGGTGTCCCCAGCCTCTCCGCCCGGGCCAGCGCACTCGCGAAGGCGACCATCTCTTCCGCTGCGATTTCCTCCATCATGGGGCGCAGCGATGCCATGACGGTCTTGCCTGAGAGGAGATCTTGAACCGCCCGGGTCAGGTAGGGGGTAAGAATGCCGGAGTGAACCTGGCTGAGGTGAGCCAGAGACCGGATGAGGGGAACCCCCGCCGTAGTGTATATCACAAGGAAGTCCAGGATCTTCCCCAGCTCTTCTTGGGCAAGACGGCTCCGCCTGCGAGCATCCAGCCATAACCTCAGTACCGGTACGCCCATGCCGGCAAGGCCCCCCAGTGCCACTCCGGGGACGCCCCAAGCCAGCCCGGCCACACCCGCCAGCATCACCGCGGTGATGGCACACAGGGCCAGGATTTCCTCGGCGGCACCATGCTCCCGCCTCCCGGCCAGCACTAGACCGCGGCTCAGGTGGCTCCTGGTAGATTCAGGCAGTACCCGGCCAAGCCTCCCGCCCAGCCAAGCCAGGCCTGTCCTGGTCTTGGGCATATCCTGTTCCCGCCCCAGGACTGTCCCCACGTGGCGCTGGCTTACTGGCACGCGACTGCCGGCGTGGCCCCAGCGGGCCACCGCCAGGAGCATAACCGCACATGCTGCGAGAAGGCTGGATATGGCGACCATCGCTGCCCCTCCTCCCGTCCGGATGCTAAGCATCTGGGTCTCCCATGACTAGGCGGCCCACGATAATCACGCCTACGGCCCAGGACATCACGGCGTAGGCCAGGACCACCCTCCCCATGCTGTCTACAAGCATTGGCATCATCATCTCAGCGTGACTCAGGAACAGGTAGCCCCCCATGAGCGGAGGCATGGAGGCCAGGAAAACAGCACTCCAGCGGGCCTCTCCGGCCTTTGCCTGGACCTCCCTTGACCATTCCCTTCTCTCCCGGACCACATCCCCCAGGGCTGTCAAGAGGTCTCTTAGGCTGCCACCCTGAGTCTCGCAGACCGCAAGAGCCTCAACAAAGTGGGTGACCTCCGGCACGTTGATGCGTCCGGCCATTGCCTCCAGGGCTTCACTAAGAGAGACCCCGGCCTCATACTGCGCCAGGGCTCCCCTGACTTGCCGTCCTAGGGGACCCCTGGCTGATGTCGAGGTCGATTCCAAGGCCTGAAGCAGGCTCTGGCCCGCGTCCAAGGAGGCAGCCATCGCCTCCGCCATGTGCTCAAGGTCGCGCGAGTACACATCCCTCATCCTGCGCCTCCGCACCAGCCCAAGTGGCATAGAAACCAGAGCCAGGAGACCCGAGACGGCCCCCTTGCCCCTGGGGGGGGTCTGGATACGCGGCTTGAGGTGGAGCCGGGGGTTAAACGGGACACTGGCAAGATACACCGCAGTGACTGCCCCCCCAATGGTGGCCAGCCGGAATACTTCAGGGGTCATGAGGCTTCCCTCCTGAACCCAGGCGCGGGGTCTACCGACAGCCTTTCTTTGTAGTACCCGGGAAGCGCTCGCGGCAAGGCTTCGAATTCCCCGGTCACCCGGCCGCGAGGGTCCTGGCCCCTCACCCGGTACCTGAAAACATCCTGGAGCTCTAGGCGTTCCGCTGGCCCTCCCTCCTTTAGAACTAGGGATACCTGCATAACGCGTCTCTTGCCGTCAGACAGGCGAGCCAGGTGTATCACCACATCCATGGCAGACCTCACCTGTTCGCGTATGGCCCTGTGGGGAACTCGTTCTCCAGCCATCATCGCCATGGCCTCCAGCCGCCTAAGGGCATCCAAGCACGTGTTGGCGTGGACTGTCGACATGGAACCGTCGTGCCCCGTGTTCATGGCCTGTAGCATGTCGAAGGCCTCTTGCCCCCTAACCTCCCCCACGATGATCCTGTCCGGGCGCATCCTGAGGGCGTTCCTGAGGAGGTCACGCACTGTGATCTCCCCGCGCCCCTCTGAATTTGGCGTTCTGGCCTCAAGCCGGATGACGTGCTGGTGGAGTAACCTGAGCTCGGCGGAGTCCTCGATGGTGATGATGCGGGCTGCCTCGTTTATGAAGCCGGAGAGGGCGTTAAGCGTTGTGGTCTTGCCTGAGGAGGCACCCCCGGAGACAAGGATGTTCAGCCTGGATTCAACGCATCCCCTCAGGAAGTCACACATCTCTGGGGGCATCGTGCCTATCTCCACGAGTTCCGCCGCGGAGAGCACCCTGCCGGAGAACTTCCTGACCGTCAGGACCGGCCCCGAGAGGGAGAGCGGGGGGATTATGGCGTTGGCCCGAGACCCGCCAGGGAGCCTGGCATCCACGTAGGGACAGGACTGGTCGATGCGCCTTCCCAGTGGGGCCACCATCCGGTTTATGGTCTCCAGCAGGTGATCGGTATCGCGAAAGCGAATCGCGGTCTGGACCAGCGTGCCGTTCATCTCGACAAACACCTGGTGTGGCCCGTTGACCATAATCTCATCAACCGCAGGATCGTTCATCAGATCCTCTATGGGACCGTATCCCACAATTTCGTGAGTCACGCAGGTCGCTACCCGGTCCCTCCGGGACCTGGGCAGGCCGTAGCCTTGCTCAATGAGCAACTGGGAGACTACCTCTTTCAGCCTGTCGCGCTGGGAATCGTCAGTGCGAGCCCCAGCCAAAAGGCCCGGGTATCGCTCCAAGACCGCGCTCTTGGTCTCCCCGAGTGCCAGGGCGATGTCGGTGTCGTCTTCCTGGTGTAGTCTTGCTGGTCCGTTCATGTTTTGGACCTCCTTTGCCAGGGCCAGATCCCCCAGCCCCTTGGCTTCTCCAGAAAAGGCACAGGGCGGGCGGGGTATAACCGCTCTGCCAGCCCCGCCAAGGCCCTGGCAAGGGGTGCTGAGGGTGCCGCGTCCACTATGGGACGCCCCTGCAACACCGACTCCTCCACAGCCCTGCGGTCCTCTTGGATGCAGACGTGCGGGGCCACCCCCAGGAAGCCCTCAATCTGGTGCAGTGGTAATGGGGCCTCCCTATCCACCCGGTTCAGGACTAGTATGGTCTCCTGGTGCCTGTGCGAACTCCGCCGCTCCAGGGCTTCCAGTGCCATCTTGGTGGCGTGGAGCGCGGCGGCATCCTGAGTGGTCACCAGGACCACTCGAGTAGCCCTCCTAAGGCACTCCAGTGTGGAGTCTCCCCCCGACTCTGGGGGCATGTCCGCTACCACGTACTCAAACTTGGCCCCGGCGCTATCCAGGATGGCTGACACGTGCCCTTCCCTAATCAACTGCGCCGTCTCCGGCTTAGGCGGCCCCAGCAATACCTTCAAACCCGATGCTTTGTGTGTGGCCATATACCTGTCCAGTAAATCAGGTCCCATTTCTCCCGAATACGGCAGGAGATCCACTATGCTGGGAGCGCTGGCCATGTCCAGGTAAAGCCAGGCATCCGCGCACCCGAAGTCCAGGTCCAGAAGGGCAACCCTTCCCGGAAACGCCCGGGCTAAAGCCACAGCTAAGTTGCATGCGATGAACGTCTTTCCCACTCCGCCCTTAGGGCTATATACAAGGACCAAGTCATGGGAGGTAAGATCCCGAGGAGCCGGCTCCTTACCGGTTGCAGGCTGCGCTAGCCAGTGCCTGGGGTGGGTCAAGCCACCCTTCCGATCGTCTCCAGTCACTACCCCCTTTCGCCGATCAGGTCTGGGCATGTCAGGTATGGCTCCATGGGATGCCTCATTGACCGGCGGCTGGTACCGCGTCAAAGCACCTATCACCCCCTCCACGCTCTGGTGCAGGCCCAGCCACCGAGGTAACTCAAGGGCTCCGAGGGAAGAGGAAAGGGCCCGGTCCGTTTTTTTTGGGTCGGCATCCTGAACATAAGCCACCACATCGATACCCGGACCCCTAGCCCCAAGCCAACTGGCGAGTCCCTCAAGATCCCACCCCCCACTCTCGTTGCCGAAGACAATGACAATCGCCCTGACGGGCACCAGCGATACCACGGCCTTCAACGTCTCCAGGGCATCCATCTGAGCCGCAACCGGGAACCCCGCTTCTTCCAGTCGCCTGACCAGGTCGAGGCTGCGTCCCAAGATGACCACGGGCCCCAGGAGTGAATCCTCCCTATTCCTCCCCGCGGCCGTGGCTTCCATTGCCCACCTGCAAGTCATGGCCCGTTCCCCCCCGTCATGAGGAGGTCCCCAAGATCAAGGTCTCGCGCGCCGGAGAGGTCGCCCTTCTCGTGCCCCCTGCCAACCAAGAAGACCTGGCCCGAGCATAATGCCAAGGCAAGGGCCTCGGCCTCTAAAGGGGTTACCGCCAGCACCACCCCTAAGAAAGCCCCCTGGGCGTCATCCTCCATGGAGGCCCCACGGTCATTGCGAATGTCCAGGACCTCGAGCCCCTGGAGAACCACCCTTGAGAATGGGTTCTCCGAGTTCACGGGATCTGACACAAACACCACGTCCACGGTGTCGCCGGGGATCAACATGCCGCCAAGGGCCCTGGCGAGAGGCACTGGTACCAGGAACGCCCGGTCGCCAGAACCCAGAAAGCCCGAAGCGCCGTCAATTCCCACCCCGGCCAGCTTGTGGGATACCACCTGTTCCTGCCTGAAGAGGGGTACCGAGACTCGACGGCCGACCGCCTCCCTCACAGTAGCCACGGCATCAGGGTGAGCGGCTGAGGGATGAATGGATTTCAGTCGCAGACAGGATTCATCCAGGACCTCTCCGCGTCGCACATCCCTAGCGACTACCACCACGGCAACCCTTTCGTCGAGGCTGAGAAGGTAGGCGTAGAGCAGGGCCCCCGCAAGACAGGCCGTCACCACAGACAGGGTGAAGTAGAACCTAGATCTCATGAGACCACCTCGCCACGTTCGTCCTATCCAGATATTACCAATCCCCCAAGCGACAACACAAGCCCCTTTCTCCTGCAATTTCGACACCAAATTACTACCAGATCTAACAGGAAATGCCATGCGCCTCTAGAAATGACTTCAGGGGGAGGGGCCTACCCGTACCGGAGGGGGCGCTTTCCTTGTGTTTCCCATCTGTGAGATGGCGAAGGCTCCTGGCTACCGGATCGGTGGTAGCCCTCCTCACATGTGCAGGTTCTGCTGTCGCCGTGGCATCTGACCCGTGGTATGCCGACATGAGTAAACACTGGGCCCTTTACTACGTGCGGGTGATCTGGACGGAGGACGTGGCAGACGGGTACGTCACATCTTTCAGGTCCTCCTTCATACCAGACCAGCCCTGTACCAGGGCTCAATACGCTATGATGCTAGCCAAGGTGTTTCGCCTCAAGCCTCTCCAGGATGCCTCCCAGACCTTTCGAGATGTGACCAGAGACTACTACGCCTACCCTAAGAAACGAGCCTACGACTATATCGAGGCAGCGGCATCGGAGGGATTCGTTGTAGGGTTTCCAGGCGGCTGGTTCAGGCCAAACTGGGGCATTTCGCGGCAGGATACTGTATTGGCACTGGTGAGAAGCCTGGGTCTCTCGGCCTACGCCGCATCACTCACACCCAAGGAGGTGGAAAGGCTCCTGGCCAGGTACAAGGACTGGCCGGCGATCTACAGTGAGGCTCGTCCCTCGGTGGCGGCGGCCACCCGCCTGGGCATAATAGAGGGATACCCCGATGGCACCTTCAAGCCTACACGGGAACTCACTCGCGCTGAGGCGGCCACGGTCATCTACAGGTCCTGCCTCATCAGGGCCGAGGCCCGCCCCGCCCTGTTCTACCCTGACGGCGACGGGTTTGATGACTGGACAGAGGTGTTCCTCTACACCCTCAAGAACTCCAACCTCTCTGCATGGTCCCTGGCCTTCACGGATGCTGGGGGTGCCCAGGTGGCCCGTTTCGGCCTGGGGTCCTTTTTTGGCCGGCCAGGCCACCGGATCCCCGCCCCAGTGAGCATGATCTGGGCAGGGGTGAACACCGAGGGAAGGATCCTCTCGCCAGGCACCTATTTCTACCAAGCGAGGGTGAGGGACACCGCAGGACTCATTCACTACTCCGTGCTCAAGCCTGTTTCAATAGGCATCCGGAGCCTTAGCGCCTCCCTATCCCCTCAGAGGGTAAACCCGGGAGACAGGATAACCGTGAGCGCCGAGACTTCAGGATACGCCATGGGAGTGGCGCTCACGCTTCCGGGCGGCACGATCATGGAGATGGACCCCGTCTTGCCTATCCCATCCTACACCAATTCCTGGACTGCCTCATTCACCGTGCGGCCGGGGCAACCCGCCGGCCTTTATGATGTCGCGGTTAAGGCTGCCTTTCAAGGTCCTGAGAAGTTCGTCATTATCGGCTACGAGGTCGTGCGAACCCGTGGCCTGCCGGGAGACTTCGACCCCGAGGAGGCCCTGTCTAGCGTGGTCTTCGTCCTGGTTGACTGAGGGCTAGCCACACGGGTCGAGAAGAAGCGAGGCTTAGCGGCGGGATTTATGAAACATGCGGATCTCCTTAACCAGTTCGGGTATCACCAGCACGTCCCAGGCCGTGAGGGCCAGCGCTTTTGCCGCGGTTACGGTTGCCCTGAGCCCGCCTGGGCGGAGAGTGGCGGCGCCGAACTCACGGGTATGGGCTGGGGGAACCCGCCCCCCCAGCGACAGGTAGGCATGGACCGAGGGAACTTTCTGGCTTACGTTTCCCATATCGGTCGAACCCATGGAGGCCCCAGCATGGTCATGGATCTTAACCTTCAGGTTTTGCAGGTTGCTGCTGAAAGCCATAGCCAGGGGCACGTTGGTCCTCATGCAGAGGTAGGTACGAGCGCAGTAGGCAAACTCCACTCTAGCTCCAGCAGCCCGTGCCGCCCGGGTGGCACAGGCCCTTGCCCGAGTCTCCAGCTCAGGCAGGTTACCACCGCTGGATGATCTAAGGTAGACCATGACCTCGGCCAGGTCCGGGATGATGTTGGGGCTCACACCTCCCTTGGAGATGATTCCGTGAATGAGGACATCCTGCCCCATCTCCCGGTTCAATTCCTTCCAGGCATTAAAGGTTTCAATGGCAGCGTCCAAGGCGTTGACTCCACGGCTATTCCTGGAGCCAGCGTGACCAGCCTTGCCCCGGTACGTCAGCCTGAGGGCCACCCGCTCTGCCGAGGTCGCCTCCACGATGGTCTTAGCCCCCGGGTGCACCATCAAGGCGGCATCCACACCGCTAAGGCACCCCTTCTCAAGGAGGATAACCTTGCCTCCTGCTCCCTCCACGCAGCCCTCTTCCGCCGGGCAGCCCAGCACCATGAGCTCGCCCCCAGCGTTATCCATCATCCCTGCCAGGGCCAGCGCAGCCCCAACCGAGGCGGCGGCAATGAAGTTGTGGCCGCAGCCGTGCCCCAGTTCCGGAAGTGCATCATACTCGGCGAAAAGCGCCACCCTGGGCCCAGGAGCGCAGCCCTTCTTCACAGCCATGAAGGCTGTGGCTAGACCTGCCACCGGCCGGGACACGCGAAAACCAGCGTCTCCAAGTATTCCTGCGATCCAGTCCGAAGCCAGGGTCTCTGAATAGCCCATCTCCGGGTGCTGGTAGATGCGCCGGCTGAGGTCCCAGATAAGGTCCCTGCGAACCTCCACTCCCTGTACTATGCCTGCCCTGTCAATATCCACGTGAGATCTCCAAACCTACCCGTCGCATAGTTGCGCAACACCATCCCTAGCCTGGGGCGCCACGGGCCAACAGGTCAGCGCATGTTGGCACGCGGCCTTCCATCACTGCCCAGGGCATTTCAGTGTGATTCGAAGTGATCAAGGCCGCGAGCCCGAAAATGGTAGTCCTCCTCGCTTATCTTTCCCCTGGAGAGAAGATCCTGCAGGGAGGCTTTCAGGGATACCATCCCGTGGCGGGCCCCAGTCTGTATGGCTGATTGTACCTGGTGAACCCTGTTTTCCCTGATGAGGTCCCTTACAGCTGGCGTAGCCAGCAGGACCTCAAAGGCGGCAACACGCCCAGGAATATCCATCCGGGGAAGGAGTTCCTGGTACACGACGCCCCTCAGCACCGAGGCCAGTTGTACCCTTACCCGGTCGCGCTGGCTCGAGCCAAGTATGCCCAGGAAGAACTCAATGGCAGCGGAGACTCCCGCCTCAGAAAGAATGCACATTACCAGGCTGCTGGTTTCCGCAGCAGCCAGCGCCAACCTGGCGGTGTCGGCATCCCTTATGTGACTCAAGAAGATAACATCGGGGTCCTGCCGCAGGGCAGAGCGCAGCGCCGCCCGAGAGGACGGAACATCCACTCCTATCTCCCTCTGGTTCACCAGGCTCCTGTCATGGCGGTGCAGGTACTCAATGGGATCCTCCAGGGTGATTACGTGCGCATCCCGAGCGGCGTTTATCACTCCTATCACGGCTGCGGCCGTAGTGGACTTGCCGCTCCGGTCGGACCCGGTAATCACCAGCAGGCCCTTGGGTCCCATGGCCAAGTCCATCACGCACCGGGGAAGCCCGATCTCCTCTGCCTGGGGAATCGAGTGGGGTATCACCCTAATGGCCAAGGCGACGCTCCCTCTCTGGCTGTAGGCGCTGACCCGGAACCTGCCCATCTCAGAAGCGCTGTAAGAGAACTCCAACCCACCCCTGTCCATGAACCGATCCCATTGTTCCTGGCTGAGGATGTGCCTCAGCGCGCCCTCAGTGTCCTCGGGCCTGAGGGCCGGCCCATCCAAGCGTGTCAACTTGCCGTGAACCCGGGCCACGGGAGGACTCTGAACCGTAATGTGAAGGTCAGACGCACCGGCTGCAACGGCCTGTCGGAGCAAGGCATCCACATCCAAGGAGCCTCATCCCTTCCGGAAAACCTTTCGCTAGATTTCTACAGTCCCCATCGTAATCCTTGTCCCGCCCCCGCAGTGGTTGCTTTGGAAGCTCAAGACCGGGTTTCGCCGGCCTTTCTTCATGAGATCCCCTAGCCCCCCGAAATCGATGGGCTTCTTGAGATAAGCGTCAGCCCCAGCCTCCAAGGCCTGGGCGAGGACCTCCTCAGAGTCAAAGCTTGTGCAGACGATAATATTAGATTGAAGGCCGGAGGCACGGAGGAGGCGAACCGCCTCCAGGCCGTCGATGCCTGGCATCTTCACATCCACGACTATGACATCGGGGTTGGTCATCTGCGCCCACTTGACAACCTCGTGCCCATCACAGGCTTCGGCAGCAAGAGCGAAATCCAGGGGAAACATTAGGAGGTACTCACGAAGAACGGAACGGAACGCAGCACAATCGTCGGCCAGCAGGACCCTGAGCAAGTCATTCCCTCCCCAAACACTACAGGTTTTTCCTAAATTATAGCTGCCCCATAATGTCAAGATGTGTCATTCTATGGAGGGCTGGGAAGAAATCAGTTATTCTCTGGCGGCGGCTCACAACGAAAGGAGGGGGGGGTCAGCATTCCTTTGCGAGCAAGATGGAACAAGACCAGTCGCTCAACGACCCTCACCAGCCGGGTTCCGATAAACTCCCGGCTGCTTATGGGAACCACCAGGACGCTGAGGAGACCAAGGCGGTTGGCTCCCAGGATGTCCGTGAACACCTGGTCCCCGACCACGGCTGTCTCCTGAGGCGATGTGCCCATGATATCCATTGCCTCGCGGAACGCACGGCGCCGGGGTTTTGCAGCTCGGGGAATGCAGGGGATGCCGAAGATTCCCGCCAGGTGTCTCACCCTGGGGCCCATGTTGTTTGACACTATGCAGGCCTGGAGGCCCCTGGCCTTCAGCATCTTGAACCAGTCCAGGACCTCTGGCCCCGGCGTATCAGACCTCCAGTGAATTAGGGTGTTGTCCAGATCGAGTATTATTCCCTTCACCCCTGTGCCAGCCAGGGCCTTCACATCAACGTCGAAGATGGACGACACATAGGAAGCAGGGCACAGCAGCCGCAACATGGACAGCATCCACCACCTGTACTTCATTGCGTTGATGATACCATTTCTCCTCTTTCGCAGTGCTATCCTTCAAGGTGAGGGACTTCGCTAGACCCCTTTTAGCCCGGATCCCGTCTCCAGGGAGCGCGTGATGGCCTGGATCGCTCTCTTCTCGATGCGCGAGACGTAGGACCGGGAAATCCCCAGGACCTTGGCGATCTCCCGCTGGGTACGGCGAAACCCATCCCTCAATCCATACCTTAGCTCCAGCACTGCCCTGTCGCTGGTCTCCAGCTGGCCGATCTTGTCTAGCAGCATCTTCATTTCGCAACGCTGGCCCACGATCTCGGGCACAGAATCCTCATCTGTGCCGAGAACATCCAGGAGGGTTATCTCGTTCCCCTCCTTGTCGACTCCTATAGGGTCGTTCAGGCTCACCTCCGTGCGCGAGCGTTTGATGGAGCGCAGGTACATTAGGATCTCATTGTCGATGACAGATCCCACCGGCCTCCGGAGTACTCCTGGCCATCAGGGTAACGCTCCTCTCTCCAACCTCGATCCCTGCCACCAGGCACCTAACGATGGCCCTCTTCACCTCCAAGGGTAACCCCGCCTCCAGGACAGACAAGACGCCTTCGATCTCCTCGCCAGGGCCCGGTGTGGCGCGAGGCTCCCCCTGGAGCAAAGCCCCTTCCCTCTCCTTCAGTCTCTCTAGGGAGCTAAGGGCGTCGGCCCCCGCGGCCAACCCCAGCTCCATGGCCAGAAGGATCTGTTTGCGTGACCTTTGCACCCTCTCCAGCTCCATGCCGGCTCTTTCACGCCCGTGTCTACCCGGGGTCTGCCTAAGCCGGAGGAGGTGCCTCTCCAGTAAGCACCTGTCCCCCAGCCAGGGAGTGACCCTGGACCAGACAGCCTGCTCCAGGGCCTCGGCCTTGACAGACCTCTGGCAAGCCAACCCTTTCGCTGAAGATGACCTCCTGCAGGTGTAGTGCCTGACCCTCTTACCCCAGACACTCAGCCGGGTGCCTACCATGGGACCCCCGCAGGCCCCGCACTTCAAGAGGCCAGAGAGGAGGTAGTCACTCCTGTGGCGAAGCCTCCTGGACCTCTCCATGGTCTCCTGGGCCTCTTGCCACAGGTCTTGACTGACGATGGCGGGGACCTCCACGGGTATCCAGTCCCCCTGGGGACGTAGTCTCCCCCAGGTCTTTCCCTCTTCCCTATACTTGTTCAGGCTAACGCCGCTCATGTCCCGGCGGTTGGCATAGTACACCCCACGGTAGACCGGGTTCATGAGTATTTGCTTGATCGTTTGCCTGTGCCATGCCTGGGCCCCCCTGCGAGTGGGCATCCCCTCCTCCGTGAGGCACCGGGCGAGATGACTGAAGCCTCCTTGGAAAAAAACGTAGTCCCGGAATAAGCGCTGAACAACCCTGGCCTCAGCCTCTACCACCTCTAGGTTCGAGCGGCCAGGGTCGTAACGGTACCCGTATGGCTCCATGGCAAATGGCAGCTTCCCTGACCGGGCCTTCTGTCGCCTGCCGGCCGAGGTCCTTTCCCGGATTTTCTCCCTCTCATACTGGGAAATGGCCCCCCTCAGCTGGTAGAAGAGCTGCCCTTCTGGGGAGTCATCCCTTTTCAGGTTCACAAATACGAGGCAGCAATGGGCCTCGATTTCCTCAGTGAGGAACAGCTGGTGAGTGAGCCGCCTGGCCAGGCGGTCCGGGTCCCATACCACAACAGCCTGGACGCCATGGCCTCTCACCCTGGATCTCAAGGCATCCAGACCAGGCCTGGCGAGCACGGCCCCGGACACCCCTTCATCTGAGTAGACCTCGACTCCCGTGGCCCCGAGTTCCCGAGCTCTCCGGACGCACTCCTCCCGCTGGAAGGCAAGGCTGTGACCGTGTTCCGCCTGCTCGTCGGAGGATACCCTAAGGTAGATGGCAGCATTCATGGTAATCCCCTCCGGAACCCCGCTGGTGCATGCCCGCCTCCCTGCGATTCAGGTACCACTGGAGGAGAACCTCCAGTGCCCGGGTCTTCGCCTCCTCGCTCTCCTCGGGGCCCCCTACCGACCGCACCTCAACCTCCCAGTGTACAGGCTCACGGTACCCAGCCATGCTCCCACCGCCCTTCACCAGTAAAGGTCTATGCGGGCGGAGCCCGTCCCTATGTGGCTGGGGGAGTGGGTGTCTTACGAGGGCCTTCCAGAACCTGCCGCTGCCCTTAGGTCATGGAGGCCTCGTTTTCAATGCACCGTGCGGCATATGTTGCAAGACGGGTTCCCTTGTCGGGATTAAAGGTGTTGATGGCCTTGATGAGGCCTATGGTACCTATGGATATGAGATCGTCAGTGTCCTGACCGGTGTTGTCGAACTTCTTGACGAGGTGTGCTACCAGCCTGAGGTTCCTTTCCACCAGAGTGTTCTTGGCAGCGGTGCTGCCCGCCCTCATCTGGGCAAGGCACACCGCTTCCTCGTTGTCCGACAGGGGCTGCTGAAAACTGCGGGAATTGGCCAGGCTACCCATAAAGAACCGCCATGCCTGAATGATACCGGCCACGAGTGCCATGAGCTCCAAAGGTGACACCTCCCCGTTGGAATCAGCTATCATGCTATTCACCTCTGGGCCAGACTGTGCACGGCCAGCACCGGTATTTCCTGGGAACACCCGGGCCCAGGCCAGGCAGCCAAGCCTCGGGGAGACCTGAGGGCCATTATGCCTTGGGCTATCTCGCGGAACACCGGTGCCGCCACCAGCGGCCCGGACATGCCTTCTTCAACGAGGACCGCCACGGAGTAGCGGGGTTCATCCATAGGGAAGTAGCCAACAAACCAAGCGTGGGCCGCGCTCTCACCCGAGGCATCCCTGCGGCCGGTCTCGGCGGTGCCGGTCTTCCCGGCAGCCCCGGCCCCCTCAACAAATGCCCTCCTGCCTGTTCCTTGCGTGGTGGCCACCCCCAAGGCGACCCGAAGGTGGGCCGCAGTCTGGGGGCTCATAACCTGTTCCGCCCTGGGAGGAGCCCCCCGGTAGAGTGTTTCTCCGTCCTGTGCCCTTATCTCCAGCACCAGCCAGGGCTCCACCATCAAGCCATCATTGGCCACCGCCGCCACCACCCTGGCCATTTCCAGTGGAGTCACCAGGAGCTGCCCCTGGCCTATGGCGAAGTTCGCAAGCCCCCTGGGTCCCAGGTCATAGAGATTGGGGAGGGAGCCCGAGGTCTCCTCCGGGACACCCAGGAACCCTCCTTGTCCTATGCCCAGGCCTGCGCTGTATCCTGGCAAGCCTCCGGGCTCCATCAGGGAAGCCATCTTGATGAAGGCAACGTTGCAGGACTGGGCCAAGGCCTCAGTGAGGTCGATCTCACCGTGTCCCCCCTCGTTCCTCAGGTAGCAGCCGAAAACCAATCCATCCACATCGACCTCGCCATTGCACAGGTACCTGGCAGGGCCCAGCCCCCCCTCCAGGGCTGCCGCCGCCACCACTACCTTGAAGACTGAACCTGGCGCAAATGCGCTCACGGCCCTGTTTACCAGGGGAGCCCCAGGAACACCCAGGCAGGCGGAAACCTCGTCCTGGCGGTAGTTAGGCCGGGAGGCTAGGGCAAGAACCTCTCCCGTGGCCACGTCCAGGATCACCACGGCACCCTTCTTAACGGCCCTGTCCATTGCCGTTTCCACTACCCTCTGGAAACCCTCGTCAATGGTTAGCACAACGTCGGTGACGGGTGCGGCTGCTTCATCCAGGGAGAAGCCCAGCCCTGGTATCAAGCCATGGTTGGCATCTACCGAGACGGTGATGGTGGTGGCCCCGGTGGTGTCCAGGTACCGGTCAAGGCTGGCCTCAACACCAGCCGCTCCCTTCCCGTCGGAGGACCGCACATGCCCCACCAGGTGCCTGGCCATGGAGAGCCTCCCGTAGCGCTGGCCCACTGGAACCGCCAGGGCTCCGCGCCACTGTCCGGAAACCATGGCCATTGCCTCCTGGTGTTCGAGTCCCCTGGCCAGCACGAACGGGCTCAGTGTGGCCGTGAGACTATCAGAGAGGTCAGAGATCTTGAGGCCAAGGCGGGCAGCGTGGTCCCTGGCAAAGCGATCCGGGTCAGTGAGACCCCCAGGGAATATCATGAGGGCCCATCCCTGTTCCGGGCAGCTCAGGTCAAACCCGTTCCTCCCGAGGACCCTGCCCCTCGAGGCTTGCACGGGGAGGGTAACCCTGCGCTGTGAGACGGCCATCTCGCGGAGGGCGCCGCCCAGGGTGACCTGCCAGCCGTAGAGCCTGGATCCCAGGAAGGCGTAGAGCAGCACCACAATGGATAGGGTAATGGCGATCCTGGACCTGGCCACCCACATCTCCCCCGACCTCGGTGTTCCTGGATATTATTGGCCGGGGCAGGGCCGGATATTCTCAGGGCACTGTGAAGGCATACCAGGATAGTAGTGTGACTATGGCGCCGGCGATGGCAGTGCCAGCAGCGATGGCCAACATGGAGGACCCCAGGCGCATGCCCAGGAGGGACGCGGCGAGGGCACCCGTCCAGGCACCAGTGGATGGCAGGGGCACCGCCACGAAGATGCAAAGCCCCACTAGACCGTAGCGGTCAAGGAACCCCTGGAGGCCCTTTGCCCTCCCGTAGAGGTACCTCACGACCCTGCGAAAGCGGCTCTTGGTCTTGAGGTAGGCTACGGCAGGCCTGAGCAAGAGGAGGAGCACCGGCACTGGCAGCAGGCTTCCGAGCACACCCAGGAGATAGGCCTCAACCGGCCTGAAGCCCAAGGAGAAGGCCAAGGGTATGGCCGCCCGCAGTTCCATCACGGGCATCGCCGCCACCCAGAGAACAGCCAAGGCCTCCTTGATGCCCATTGCAGGTGCCACCAGGCTGTCGAGTCCCATCAAGTACTATCCCCCTGGTTGATACTGGGCCTTGTTCTGGAGATGCTCAGCGTAGGTCCTGCTGAACACGTGGGTGCCGTCGTTCCGGGACACGAAGTATAAGTAGTCTATGTCCTCAGGGAAGAGCGCTGCCCGGATGGATGCCTCTCCTGGCGCGGCTATGGGGCCTGGCGGGAGGCCGGCGTATAGGTAAGTGTTATAGGGTGAGTCGATTTCCAGGTCTGCATAGGTCAACTGGCCGTCCAGGCGCCCGTGGGCGTAAAGCACCGTGGGGTCTGCATCCAGTTTCATACCTATACGAAGCCGGTTGTGGTAAACCCCAGATATCGTGGTGCGCTCACTGTCTACCATGGCCTCCCGCTCGATGACAGAAGCCAGGATTACCACTTCGTGAAGGGATAACCCGAGTTCCTCAGCCCGTGCCTGCAGGTCTTCACCGAACACCTCCAGGAACTGCTGGTACATCAGGGCTATTATGTCTTCCTCCGTTGCCCTCTTGGGTATCTTGTAGGTTTCGGGAAACAGATAGCCCTCCATCGGCTCCGGGAGTTTTGCCCCTGGTGGCAGGTGCTCATGGTTCAGCGGGGCTTCCCGGGTCAGGGCAAGAAACCTGTTCGAATCAACCAAGCCCAAGGCTTCCAGGAGGTTGGCCGTCTGGACTACCGTAAGTCCCTCCGGGACCGTGAAGGGGTACGTGGCGGTTTGTCCCTTCACCAGGAGTTCGATGATCTCCGGCAGGGTCAGGCCCCTTGGTATCTGGTATTCCCCAGCCTTAAGCTGGCCTGAGAGGTTAGACTTCCTCACCGCAAGCCAAAAGCCCCAGTCGCTCTTGATGAGCCCGTGCTCCAGAAGGATCCGCGACACACCCCGGGCATTCATCCCAGGAGGAATGACCACAGAAACCTCTCCACCTGGGGGTACAGGCTCAGTGATGAACTGGAACCCCCAATAGCCCAAAAACGCCGCAGATGTCACCAGCAGCACAAGGCCAAGCAGGATCCTCTTAGGCAAATGCCCTTACTCCCCTCCCATTTGCTTTTCCTATTATACGATGGGATGCCCCGGACAGCAACGCTCCCAGGGAGAAGAACAAAGGGGAAGCCGGCCTGTGGGCGTGGGAGACCCCCTGGCCGGCTTCGTTCGAGGCATCTAAGGGCCCGCGGTTTCACCCGGGCCCCAGTAAACACTCAGTCTAGGTCGTCCTCTTCCTCCTCATCCAGGGACGCCTCCCAGGCATCGGCGACCCTCTTCCATTCCAGATCGTCCTCCACCTCGCTGAAGACCTTCTCGCCCTCGTCGTCTCCTTCGACCCTCAGGATAATCCCTTCATCCTCGTTTTCACTGTCCAGCGGGATGACTATGGCATACTCGTTCCCGTCAACCTCAATCAGGCCCTCTATGCTGAACTCGTGCTCCGTGCCGTCTTCATCTATCAGGACCACGACCTCGTCTTCTTCCATGACAAGTCACCTCTTCCAGTATGGGCTAGACCTATTCTATATGTCCACCCCTCCAGTGTCAACGGGCTGGGCCTGGCGTTTTCCGAGCTCTCTGGTCCAGGTAGGACTGGAGAATCAGGCAGGCTGCCATCTTGTCCACCACCATCCGTCTCTTACGGCGAGAGAGATCCGCACTGATGAGGAGCCTTTCCGCCTGCCTGGTAGTGAGACGCTCATCCACCGTCACCACCTCAAGGCCGGTACGCTCCCTTGCCATCGAGGCAAACTCCATAGCCTTCGTAGCTGACGGGCCGCTGGAGCCATTCATGTTCCTTGGGAGCCCCACTACTACCGTAGTGGCACCGTGGAGCGAAGCCAGTTTGGCCACGGCCTTCAGGTCGTCCTCGGGGTTCTTCCGGCGTATCACTTCAAGTCCCTGTGCTGTCAGACCCAGCGGGTCGCTCAGGGCTACTCCTATCCTGGTTTCCCCAACATCAAGAGCCATTATCCGCCCGGGTTCGCCAGTGGGGTTCACCTGAACCTCACTCCCCTATGTCGCTGAACCGTCCAAGGAGCTTCTCCATGACCTGGGGCATTGTTGTGTATTCCATCTCGTCCAGGTGGAGGCGGTGCGGCTCGAAGGGACCAAGCCTCCTCATGTAGTCAGCGATCTCGTTGGCCATCGCCCTGGCCCTGTCGAAGGATTTATCCTGGAACATGTCCCTGGGGCCCACCAGCCGGCCTTCCGCCAGCTGGAATCCCAAGGCTACAACCCTTGGGGGCCCGTCGAACCGGGCAGGGGTCGCATCCTCCAGGGCTACAGGCATGAGCGGGCCGCTGTGGGAGCCCCTCATCCAGCCTGACACCAGGTGAGGGGTGCTAAAGGGCTCCAGCACCTCGCCCACGGCGGGAAGGCCACTCTGGCAGCGCACTATGCATACGGGATCATCCTTCCCTACATACCTGCCAGCCATGAGGTTGAGCCGCTGGGTGGAGGTAACCGCCCCTACTTCGCCGTTCCTGCTCATTACACACTTGACCACATACCTTCCCGGGGCGCCTATGAACACCAGGAGGTCGTAGACCTCCATTGGGGTCCGGAGCGTGATCTTTTTGTGATCTATCAGGTCATGTACCTCGAAGTCGAAACCGTCATGCATCTTAGGGTCAATAACCAGCCCAGCGGTGTTGAAGGGATCAGCGAAGATCTTAAAAAGGGGGAAGTTCCACGCCCCCGGTTCGGTCTTGTCTGCCATGAACACCACGATGGGCTCAGACACGCGCTCCTCGAACTCCATCTCGGCACAACCGGGCCCCAGGCCCTTGATGTTGCCGGAGAAGGCATCCGCCAGGAGATCCTGTCCTGCGCCGTACAGTTTGAGCTCCCTGGCCCGCTCAGTACAAGCAGCAAACACATTCCAGGCCAGCTCGTGGACGCGATTGGAATCAACCCCCTGGGCATGAGTCATGATAAGGTTCACGTCGTCCCCAACATGGGTCACATGGTAGTCGATCAACAAATCCGAGGCGGCCATGTGCTTCTCGGCCTCCTCCAAGAGGCAGGGATGGACACAGGAGTGCCCAACATAACCCCCGACATCCGCCTTGATAACGCTGAGTGTAATCCTTTGTCCCACGCTTTCTACCTCCTTAGAACTCTCGCCGCTTTCTGGGCCGAAGCAACCTGGCAGCAACCGTTCCACTGGCGAACCCCCCTATGTGGGCCCACCAGGCGACACCCTGGGAAACCTGGACGCCCAGGTCTAGGAGACCAAAAGCCAGCTGGATCACAAACCACAGCATCAACAGGATTGATGCAGGAACCTCCGCCAGGTGCAGGAAGATGCCAATAGGGATGAGTGTCAGCACCCTGGCCCTGGGGTACAGCAGGAAATAGGCCCCCAGGACCCCTGCCACCGCTCCGCTGGCGCCCACCGTGGGAATTGCGCTCTGGGCGTTCGCCAGCACGTGGGCGGCGTTTCCCGCCACTCCCGCACCTAGATAAAAGAGGATAAACCTACCACGTCCCAGGACATCCTCAACATTGTCGCCGAATACCCAAAGGTAAAGCATGTTACCGATGATGTGCGCCCAGCCGCCATGGATGAACGTGGCTGTCACCAAGGTCAGGGCGGCGTCTCCCTGGGCAAACAAGGGTGATTGTGAGATCCTGGCAGGGACAACGCCATAGCGGCTGAAGAACACGTAGAGGCCAGGCTGGTCCAGGCTGAGTTCAAAGAAGAACACCGCCAGGTTTATGGCGATGATGGCCACGGTGACGACAGGGAAACGGCTTGACTTGACGTTGTCCCTCAGTGGTATCACCAACGGTCCACCCTTTCAGCCCTAATGCGGCCTCAAGCACCTAGCCATCCCCAGAGCAGGACAGGGCTGGCGTCACGTCACCAGACCAGGGAACGCGGGGACCCTCATCACCTCTCCAGGTAGTTCCTGACCAGCTCTTCCAGGAGCTCGTCCCTCTCCAGCCGGCGGATGAGGCTCCGGGCTCCTCGATGGCTCGTCACGTACGCCGGGTCACCGGAGAGGAGGTACCCGACGATCTGGTTGATGGGGTTGTAGCCTTTCTCCTTCAGAGCCTCATAGACGGTGGTAAGCACGTCTCGGGCCTCGCACACCTCGGCCCTGACAGCGAACATCCTCGTCTTTTCGGAAGATTCGTTCATGCTCTCACCCCCGCGCCCTTTTCCCCGTAGTGGTTTCGGCAACTGGATCCATCTTTCCTCCATTAGCCCAGAGGCTCTCCCCTGAGGCTGCTCTCGATGGCCTTGAGTGCTTCCGACAGCGCCTTGGGAAGCCGCTCGGGATCCTTGCCCCCAGCCTGTGCCATGTCCGGCCTGCCGCCTCCGCTGCCCCCCACCTGGACTGCGGCCACCTTCACCAGGGCACCGGCGTGGATGCGGCCGGTGAGGTCCGGCGTAACCATGGCCACAAGGCAGGCCTTGTCTTCAATCCTCGCCCCTATGATGACGACTCCGCTTCCGATTTTGTTCCTGAGCAGGTCGCCACTTTCCCGCAGGGCCTCCATGCTGGGCACCTCGATCTCTGCGGCCACCACCTTGGCCCCTTCGATCTCCAGGGCCGAGCCAGCCAAGGCCTCCACCTGGCTCCGTCTCAGCCTCGAGCCGAGCCTCTCCGCTTCAGACTCGGCAGCCTTCAAGCGCTGGGCCAGTTCCTTCACCCTGGCAGGTACTTCCTCAGGGGATACCTTTAGGGTGCTCGCCACATCCTCCAGGAGGGCCTCCCTGGATCGCGCCAGGCTCAGGACGTTCCGTCCAGTGACAGCCTCCAGGCGCCTGAGTCCTGATCCCACACTGGATTCACCCAAGATCCTTACGAGGCCGATGCGTCCTGTGCTGGAAACGTGGGTACCCCCGCAGAGCTCCCGGGATATGCCGTCCACGGAAATCACCCTGACCCGTTCCCCATACTTCTCCTCAAATAGGGCTGTGGCCCCGGACCTCTCGGCCTCCTCAATGCTCATCTCCTCTGCGCTCACCTCCAGGTCCGCCAGCACCCACTCGTTGACCTGGTCCTCCAGGGAGCGCACCCTCTCGGGCCCCACAGGCTCGAAGTGGGTGAAATCGAAGCGCAGGCGGCTTGGCTCAACCAGGGAACCCGCCTGGTTAACATGCCCTCCCAGGATGGTCCGCAGGCCTTTGTGGATCAGGTGTGTGGCAGTGTGGTTCCGGGCTGTATTCGCCCTAATGGCGCCATCCACGTCGGCAACGGCGGGGTCTCCCGGCCGGATCTCACCGGTCTCAACCACGCCCTGGTGGACGATGACGCCCTCGGGGCTTCCCTTCACCCCGTCAACCCGGAGGATGCCTGAGGGAGTACGGATTTGCCCCCTGTCGGAAACCTGGCCCCCACCTTCGGGGTAGAAGGTGGTTACGTCTAGTACCACCAGGACCTCTTCCCCCTCCTGCGCAACCCCGGGGGTGCCTTGGGCGAACACCGCGAGCACCGTGGAGTCGTGGGCAAGGGTGTCATAGCCCACGAAGGTGGTGGCTTCGAGCCCGTCCAGGGAAAGACCATGTTCCTTCATCTTCTGGGCCCGCCCCGCCCTGGCCCTCTCGCGCTGGGCAGCCATGGCCTTGTCAAAACCGGCCCTGTCCACACTGAGTCCGTGTTCTTCTGCCAGGTCCTCAGTGAGGTCCAGGGGGAAACCGAAGGTGTCATACAGGACAAAGGCCTTGTCCCCAGGGATGACGCTGGACCCCCCCTCAGCTACCTCCCTTACCATTTCCCCGGCCACCCTCATGCCATCGGAGAGGGTCTCCAGGAAGCGTTCCTCTTCAGACATGATCACCCGTTCCGCAAGCTCCTGGCCCTTCCGGATCTCCATGTAGGCCTCGCCCATCTCCAGGACCACTACCCCCACCAGAGAATGGAGGAAGGGACCCTGGATGCCCAGGCGTTCACCGAAGCGCACCGCCCTCCTGAGGATCCGCCTGAGCACGTAGCCCCTGCCCTCGTTGGAGGGCATGACCCCGTCACCGATGAGGAATGTCAAGGAGCGGATGTGATCGGCGATGACCCTGAAGGGAAACCCCTGGGGCCCCGGGGCATACTTTAACCCGCTCATGTGCTCCACGGCATCGATGACTGGGCGCAGGAGGTCTGTCTCGAAGTTGGTCGGGGTATCCTGGAGGATCGCTGATATTCTCTCCAGCCCCATGCCCGTGTCTATGCTTGGCCTGGGGAGAGGCGTCATCCGCCCCGTCTCATCCCTGTCATACTGCATGAACACCAGGTTCCACAGTTCCAGCCACCGGTCGCAGTCACACCCCCCTATCCCGCAGGTAGGTGCGTCACACCGGAGGTGCTCGCCCCGGTCTATGACCAGCTCGCTGCAGGGTCCGCAGGGCCCTGTGTCCCCCATTGCCCAGAAGTTGTCCTTCTCGCCAAGGCGGATGATGCGGGTCTCCGGGACCCCCGCCACCTCTTGCCACAGCCCGTAGGCCTCATCGTCGTCCCGGTACACTGTAGCCCACAGCCTCTCCGGGGGCAGGCCTAAGACCTCCGTGAGTAACTCCCAGGCATATCCTATGGCCTCTCTCTTGAAGTAGTCCCCGAAGGAGAAATTCCCAAGCATCTCAAAGAAGGTGTGGTGCCTGGCGGTCCTCCCCACAGTCTCCAGGTCGTTGTGCTTGCCTGACACCCGGAGGCACTTCTGGGATGTCACGGCTCGCTTGTAGGGCCTGGGATCGTTGCCCAGGAAGACCTCCTTGAACTGGACCATGCCAGCATTGGTGAAGAGCAGCGTCGGGTCCCCCTTGGGGACCAGGGGGGAACTGGGGACCACCTCGTGTCCCCGTTCATTGAAGTAGCCTAGGAAGGTGTTTCGAATGTCTCTCGATCTCACTGGCATCCCCTCTTCTACAATGTAAAAGCCCCTCTCCAGCAACCCTAGTTGCCAGGGACGAGGGGCTTCCTCGCGGTACCACCCTGCTTGCCGGGCCCTCGCGGGCACGGCCACTCTCCGGGTGCACACACCCGGGCGCTTAACGGGCGCCACTCGCCGCGCTAAGAGCGGGGCTCCGGGATGGCCTCCGGGACCGGGCAGGGCTCATCTCAGCCATGTAAGCCCTCTCTGAATGCCCCTGTCTACGGTTCTTCCCCATCACAGCCTCTATATGGTTGGATTATAACCCAGGAGCCCGCCAGCGTCAACGGACGGAGCCTGGCGGGGGACTATGAGGGTTATGCTATTTACATCCGCTGAGCGTACAAAGACAGATCTGGTTGTCAAAATCTTGTTCAGGAAGAACCCTTCCCTGTCTCCTAGTAGAGTTCCCTGGTTTTGCAGTAAGGCAATAGGGCCAACTTGCTAAAAGAGCCTTGCAAGCAGTAGCTTGCGGTTAAGGACGGCCTGCAGATGCATCTACGCCGGCAGATGAAGAATAGATTCGGGAGAAGCACCGACCTGGTTTATTACGACGTCAAGAATTACTACTTCGAGACCGACAGGCAGGACGAGATGGAAAGCGTGTCCAAAGAGCACCGCCCGGACCCGATCGTGCAGGTAGGGCTGCTCATGGACACAAAAGGTATCCCTGTCTTATATGATCTTTTCCCGGGCAACTCTCCGAGTACGATCGCAAGGCAAAGGCTGACCGTGAACCCGTCCTCTTAAAAGCTCGGGACCTGGCAAACAACCCTGCAAAATACAACAAGGCCACCTCCTACGGTGCTGCGAAATACGTGAAGAATCTTGTTTTCGACCCGGATACAGGCGAGATCATGACTACAAAGCAAAAGCCCGTATTCGATGAGAAGAAATTGCGCGAGGAAGAAAAATTCGATGGCTACTACGCCATCGTCACCAGCGAGTGGAAAAAGAGCGACGAGGAGATCATCG